>DASVSA010000275.1:0-3477 GCA_036388335.1 Longimicrobium sp.
CCCCCACGGTCCGGTCGGGATGGCGGCGCCGCGGCGCCACGTCAGGGCGAGACCTTCGTCGCGAGCCCCAGCCGGGATAGGCGGGGGGCACGGGACGAGGGTGTCGCCCCTGTCTTTTTTACCCCCGCCGTGAGCGGGAGCACGGGAGAAAGGTTTTGCCACAATCGGTATGGCCGTGGGTAGGCTTCCTGGTCTTCGTCCTGGTGATGCTCGCCATCGACCTGGGCGTCTTCAACCGCACCGCACACGTCGTCAAGCCCGCGGAGGCCGCCCGCTGGAGCGCCCTCACGGTGGTGCTGGCGCTGATCTTCGCGTCCGGCATCGCCTGGGGATGGCTCCCCGTGGGCGTGTCCGGGCAGGCGAAGGCGCTGGAGTTCATAACGGGGTACCTGATCGAGCTGGCCCTCTCGGTCGACAACATCTTCGTATTCGTACTGCTCTTCTCGTACTTCAAGGTGCCGCCCAAGTACCAGCACCGCGTGCTGTTCTGGGGCGTGCTGGGGGCGCTGGTGATGCGCGGCGCCATGATCGGGGCGGGGGCGCTGCTCATCGAGCGCTTCCACTGGATCATCTACGTGTTCGGCGCCTTCCTGGTGTTCACCGGGATCCGCATGGCCACGCAGGACGAGATGGACATCGAGCCCGAGTCCAACCCCGCGCTCAAGCTGGTGCGCCGATTCTTCCCCGTGACGCCGCACTACCACGGGCAGAGCTTCTTCGTGCGCGAAGAGGTGGGCGGGAGGATGAGGGCCGTGGCCACGCCGCTGTTCGTGGTGCTGGTGCTGGTGGAGACCACCGACCTGATCTTCGCGGTGGACTCCATCCCCGCGATCTTCGCCGTCACGCGCGACCCGTTCCTGGTGTTCACCTCCAACGTGTTCGCCATCCTCTGCCTGCGGTCGCTGTACTTCCTGCTGGCGGGGGTGATCGACAAGTTCCACCTGCTGAAGCTGGGGCTGGCGGTCGTGCTGGTGTTCATCGGGGTCAAGATGCTCGCCTCGGGCGTCTACCACATCCCCGTGGGCATCTCGCTGGCGGTGGTGGCGGGGGTGCTGATCTCGTCGGTGGTGGGGTCGCTGATGTTCCCCAAGGCGGCCCATGGCGCGGAGGTCAGCCACAACCCGCTGGACATCTCGGACGACCCGCCGGGGCCCATCCTCCCCGACGACCGCAACGAGAACATGATCCCGGACGACCAGGAGCGGGCGGGGCGGCGGGTTCCGTAACGGCCGGCTCGCACAGAGGCACGGAGACACAGAGAAGAACTTGAGCACGGAAGCGCTGATGCCCGAAGAGACCGCCGCCGCGCGGGAGTGGCACGACTACCCCTCGCAGGACGACGGGGCCGAGCACACGGTGGTGGGGACGGTGAAGAAGCTGGACGCGCTTCACAGTCCCCAGCTGGACAACCAGCGCGACGTGCTGGTGTACCTCCCCCCCTCGTACCACACGGACCCGGAGCGGCGCTACCCGGTGCTCTACATGCACGACGGGCAGAACCTCTTCGACCGGGCCACCTCGTTCGGGGCCGAGTGGGAGGTGGACCAGACGCTGGAGGCCGCCAGCGCCGACGGGCTGGAGGCCATCGTCGTCGCGCTCCCCAACATGGGCGAGGCGCGGCTGGACGAGTACTCGCCCTGGCCCGACCCCAGGCACCAGAAGGGCGGGCGCGGCGACCTGTACCTGGACTTCATCGTCCAGACGGTGAAGCCGCTCATCGACGCCGACTTCCGCACCCGCGCCGACCGGCGCAGCACGGGAATCGCCGGGTCTTCGATGGGCGGGCTGATCTCCCTGTACGCCTTCTTCCGCGACCGCGACACCTTTGGCTTCTGCGGGGTGATGAGCCCCGCGCTCTGGTACGGCGGGCGGAAGATCTACGAGTACGTGGAGCAGGCGCCCTTCGTGCCCGGCCGCGTGTACGTGGACGTGGGCACGCAGGAGGGGAAGCAGGAGCTCACCGACGTGAGGCAGCTGAAGGAGCTCCTCACCCGCAAGGGCTACCGCCGCGGCACCGACCTGCTGTACGTGGTGGAGATGGGCGGCGCGCACAACGAGGAAGCCTGGGCCCGCCGCCTCCGCCGCGAGCTGCACTTCCTCCTGGGCGTGCCGCAGTCCAAGCTGCTGCGTTAGAAGAAGTTACTCTGTGCCTCTGTGTCTCTGTGCGAGGCCTTCTTCTATTTGTGGAACTGCTCCACGAACCGCCGCTCCGCCTCCGTGGTGCCGATCAGGATCAGCTCCGCGCCGCGCGGGAGGGGCACGTCCGGGGGCGGGCTCACGTGCACCTGGCCATCCACCTCCAGCGCCACCACGCTGCACCCGGTGGACTCGCGGATCGTGGTGTGCTCCAGCGCGCGCCCGGCCAGCGCGGCGGGCACGGGGTAGCGGAATACCTCCAGGCCCTCGGCCAGCATCACCACGTCGCCTCGCTCCAGCACGTTGTAGACGGCGTTGGCGCCCATCGACGAGTACGACATCACGAAGTCGGCGCCGGCGCGGTGGAGCGTGCTCACGTTGCGCTCCAGCGTGGCGCGGCTGACGATCTGCAGCTCCGGCCGCAGCCGGCGGATGTAGAGCGTCAGGTAGATGTTGGCCGCGTCGTCGTTGGTGGTGACCACGGCCGCCGCAGCCTCCGTAAGGCCCGCGCGCTCCAGGACCTCCCGGTCCGCGGCCGAGCCCACCACGTAGCGCTCGGGATCCTTTACCATCGACGCGTTCTGCTCCACGATGCGCCAGGGCACCTCGCGCTCGTCCATTGCCCTCGCCACCGCCCGCCCCACCCGCCCGCCTCCCACGATCACCACCGGCGCGTCCTGCACGCTGTAGATGGTCATCAGCTCCGAGAACACCTCCATCTGCGCCTCCGTGCCCGCCAGCACCAGCGCGGTGGAGTGGCCGAGCACGGTGTCGGCCGTGGGCATCAGGAAGCGCCCGCGCTCCCACACGCCCACCACCGTGAGCCCGGTGGCCTCGCGCAGGCGGCTGTTGGCCAGCAGCTTGCCCATGAGCGGGGTGCCCGTGACGGGTGCTTCGGCGATGAGCAGGTCGCCGAAGCGGCCGATGACGCTGGCGCGCAGGTCGCCGCCCAGGGTGCGGCGGGCCAGGGCGCTGCCCAGCATCTCGGGCGTGTGGAGGACGTGCGTGGACCCCGCCAGCTCCAGGATGTCCACCGAGTCCGCCGAGCGCACCACCGAGACGATGGGGACATCCGGGCAGACCTCGCGGGCGGTGAACACGGTGTTGGTGTTCACGTAGTCGTCGCCCGTGGCCACCAGCAGCGCCGCTTGGTCCACCCGCAGCGCGCGGTAGGTCTCCACCTTGTCGCGGTCTCCCACCACCACCTTGATCCCCGCGTCGTGCAGGTCCATGGCCGACTTCACGTCCGGCTCCAGCACCCAGTACGGCCGCCCCTGGTACGAGAGCCGCTGCGTGAGCGAGACGGCGATGGGGTCGTAGTGGGTGATGATGACGTGCCCC
>DASVSA010000276.1:0-7548 GCA_036388335.1 Longimicrobium sp.
ACGCACTAACGCACTCACGCACTAACGCACTCACGCACTTTCAGGCCGGTGGCAGGCCGATGAGGGCGCGCAGGTGCTGGACGACGGCGCGGGCGGTATTGGGCGCGTCGTAGCCGCCTTCGAGGATTGAGACGAGGCAGCCGGAGGCGTGTTCGTCCGCCCATTCGCGGAGGACGCGGGTGATGTCGTGGATCTCGCGCGGCTGCACGGCCAGCGAGCCGACCGGGTCGCCCGCCAGGATGTCGAAGCCGGCTGAGAGGAGGACGAACTCGGGGGTCGATGGGAGCGCTCCCAGCGCGCCGCGCAGCTCGTCGGCGAACGCGGCGCCGTCGCTGGGCGTGTGGATGTCGATCATCTGCAGCCACGGAGCGCTGAGCACGTGTCGCAGGTGGGTCGCCGGGCTCGATCCCCAGCTCACCACGAGCACACTCCCCACCCCGCGCCGCTCGTGCAGGTGCCGCGCGGCGATGGCGACCGTGTTGAAGATGGAGAAGCCCGCCGCCTCGTCCGGCAGCGCGTCCCGGCCCGGCGGGCGCGCGAGGACGAACGCGTTCCTCACGTCGCCCGCGAGCACCGCATCCACCGCCGTCAGCGCCCCGCCAACCGACGCACGCGCCGCCTCGTCGCTGGCCCCGGACAGGCGGACCCCGTCCATCTCTGCCACCTGCGCCCCCGCGCCCGCCGCTGCCTCCCTCACCCGCCGCACGTACGCCTCCGAGTGCACGAGCCGCAGGTCCTCGTCCGTCGCCGGGGTCGCCGAAAGCTCCAGCATCGGCTCGAACAGCGTCAGCATGTCCTTGTAGACCGCCCGCGCGATTGCGGGAATCCGCCCCTGGTGGTCGGGATGGTTCCACCCCGTGTCGTGGCGCGGGATGTCTTCGTGGCTGACGAAACCCGTGATCTTGCCGGTCAATCTGTGTCTCTGTGCCTGCGTGTGAGCCCGCTGTTCATGCCCGCCCCGTCAGCCTTCGTATCGCCCACTCCGTGCCCGCGATGACCACGAGCGCACCCAGCAGCAGCCATGCGAGCGGCCACCGCGGCGCATCGTCCGGACCAGAGCGCGCAGCGACTTCGCGGGCGAGCTCGTTCGGCGGCAGGAGTGCGCCGCCGGACGATGAGGCGATCAGCGCCAGCCGCGCCCATCCCGCATCCGCCGCGCCGCGAGTCGCACGGAAGCCGGCGCGCGCGGCGGAGCCCGGGACGGACAGCGTGTAGACGCCCTCCGTCGCCGGGACGAAGGAGGCGAGCAGCGTGCCGGGACGTGCGGGGACCAGGCCCAGCGTGTCCGCGGGACCGGACGGGCGGGCCAGGAGCACATAGGGCGGAGGCGGTCCCTCCGCGAAGACGGCCACGTCCTGGCGCGTGCCGACGGCGCCCACGCTCTCGGCCGGGCGGAGGGATATCGGGCCGCGTGGGGCGGATGCGAGCCAGTCCACCAGGCCGCGCCAGAACTCGCGGTGCTCCTCCACCCGCCCGCCCTCCATCCGCCAGCGCCACGTGTCGGTGATGGCGAGCGATGCCGCCCTCCCGCGGCCCAGCGGGCGCAGCGCGAGGAGCCCACCGTGGGCGGAGGATGCCGCCAGCACCGTCGCCGCGCCGGTGGCGGCGAAAGGGATCGCGGTGAGGCGGATGCGGTCCGTGGGGAGCGTGGCGAGCTCGGCGGGGGCCGTCCAGCGGATGGTGGATGCGTCCAGAGGCGCCTCCATGGTGCCCGCGCGCACCGTGCCGAGCCCCGCGGCGCCCGCACGGTCGCCGGCCAGGAGGACGCCGCCGCCCCGTGCCGCCCACCCGGCGAGCGCAGCGGCCTCGCCCGCGCCCAGCGGCGCGCCGTCCAGCACGAGCACGGCGTCCGTTGTCGCGAGACGCGCGGGGGTGATCACGTCGCCGCCACCCTGCCCCACCGCCATCCCGCGCCCCAGGTCGAAGCGCACGTCCACGCGCGCACCCGACTCCTCCAGCGCGCGCACCACGAAGCGCGACTCCCAGCCCGGAAGGCCCGCTCGCACGAGGACACGCGGCGCTCCGGCCGTGTCCACCCAGGCTCCGGCGGATGCGCGTCGCCCCTCCGCTTCCACGCTCCACTCGCGCCAGCCCGCACGCGCCGGTCGCACGCGGAAGGCACCCGCGGCCCGCCCGCCATCATCCGTGCGCAGCCTCGCACTGTCCAGCACCCCCGACGCATCGGCGAGCCGCACCGTCACCTCGCGGCGCGGCGCGGCGCGGACGCGGAACGGAATGGCCGCGGCGCGCTCGGCGCGGGGGTGCGGCGGTGCATCCAGCGCGACCGAGGGCGCGTCGGTGGGCAATGCCGCGAGGAGCGGCGCGCGCTGGGCTGCGGCGGCGAGGGCGTCCAGCTCGGCGGCGCCGGGCGGAGTCTCCGTTTCGCGGATGATGAAGGGCGCGTAGGCCAGCGCGATCTCGTCGGGGCTGGTGCGGGGGGTGACGCGGAGAGGGCGCACGGATGCGGTTTCCTCGCGCCAGACGGAGGGGAGGAAGAGCAGGGCGGCGAGGATGGCGAGGACCAGGGCGCGCAGGGCGGCGGGAAGCGTCATCGCGTGAGCGCGTACACCACGATGTTGACCCCGAAGCGCGTGTTGTCGAGCGCCTGGAAGCGCTTGTTGCGCGGATGGTAGCTCCACTCCGACGAGTAGTCCTTGTTGGAGTAGAGCACGCCGATGCGGCCGCCCATCTGCACCCCCAGGAGCCTCTCGTGGATCAGGTTGTCGCCCCAGCCGTTGAGCTCGTGGCTCGTGGTGGGCGGCCCCTTGGGGAATGTGAAGAACGCGCGGTACAGCTCGTGGTCGTTGGGGATCGGCCGCAGGGCCCCAGGGCCGAAAATGCGCGCGATTTCCGCGACAGCGGTCTTGTGGAACGCGCCATCGATGTCGTGATTGTGGTCGTCGATGAAGACGAAGCCGCCGCGCTCCACGAACGCCTTCAGATTGGCGCTCTCCTGCCGGCTGAAGCGCACGGGGAGGTGCCCCGTCATGTAGACGAAGGGGAACCGGAAGAGCTCCGGACTCGACAGGTCCACCGTCGTCCCCTGCGCGGCGACGGGGATGGATGTGTACTGCGCCACCGAGTGGAGCAGGTTGGTGGGCACCAGCGGAGCCGAGTCCCAGTCGCCCGACTCGTAGCGCAGCGTCGCCCAGACGAAGGGCTCCGGGCGCGCCAACGCGGCCGTGAGCGCCAGCAGACACGCCGCCGCCAGTCGCATCAGCTTCACGGCGTCCTCCCCAGTCGGCGGAAGTACTCCGCGGCGGCCGGATCGGCGGCGGTGGGGACGACGCGCGCGCGCGCCCCACCCTCCGGCGCGAGCACGGCGCGCGCGCGGCGCAGCAGCCCCCGCGCCTCGTCGGTGCGGCCGGCCGCGGCCTCCCCCGCCGCCCGCGAGACGAGCGCCGCCCCCTGCCGGTCCGCGTCCGGCGCGGCGAGGAGGCGTCCCGCGAGCGCCGAGAGCTCCAGCGACGCCGCCCGCGGCGGACGCCGGCCGAGCTCCGCGGCGGCGCGGTCCAGGTCGGCCAGCAGCGGACGGATGGTGGGAGCGGCGGCTCCGGCGGAGCGCCCGGCGGGCGCCGCCTCGTCGAGCTTCCCCTCGCCCCGTGCCGCGGCGATGTCGATGGCGTCCACCTTCACGCCGCCGCGCGGGAGAAGCCGGTCCATCCTGCGCATCTCCTGGATCAGCTCCAGCGCCGCGTACTGGTGCGGGAGGGAGCCGGCCGGATCGGATTGGGCCAGGGCGCGCTCGGAAGCCCACATCAGGTCGTAGATGCGCGACAGCGTGCGGTTCACTTCCAGGATGGGATCGGCGTCGTGCTTGTGAGTGACCTCGTCCAGCGTCCCCTGCCCGGTCGCCTCGGAAGCCTTTTCCAGCACTTCCGCCTCGCGCGACTGCGGCGTGGTGGGGGCGGGCTCCTCCGCGTGGGAGTGTGGCGCGCCGGACGTTTCGGTGAAGCTCAGGTCCGCGAACGGGTCCTGCACGCCGCCGGTGGCCCGGGTGAATACCTGCTCGCCCACGCGCTCGCGGAGGCGCGCCTGCTCGTGTGCGATGTCCGCGCTCTCCTCGCGCAGCGCGGGGGCGGGCATCGCGCGCACCCGGTCCCGCAGCCGCTCGGTGCGGATGATCAGCATCCGCTGGCTGAGCAGCGGATTCTCCGGAAGCTCAGTGGGGAAGCCGACATCCGTGTTCACCTCGTCCATCTCCTCGGGCCGCGCCACGCGGATCACGCGCGTCCGCGACACGCTCTCGCCCGGCCCCGTAACGCCGTTGCGGTCGCGCGCCACGGCACGGACGTGGATCACGTCTCCGGCCTGGAGCCGCAGCGCCGCCAGGTCGAGCGTCAGCGTCCCCGCCGCCGTCTTCCCGGAGCGCGCGACGCTGGCGAACGCCCACTGGCCCTCCACGTACTCGAACGACTCGCCGCTCCCGCGCGTGCGGCTCCAGGTCAGGAGGAAGTCGCCCACCCCGTAGTCGTCCGTTGCCACCGCGCGGATGGTGACACGGCCCGTACCCGTCGCGAGCACGAGGTCCGTCTCGGGATTCGTGAGCGTGACGTCCGGCGGGTTGTCGCTCAGCACGGTGACGGGGAGGATGCGGCGCGCCGCGACCTCCCCCTCCGCACGCGCCTCCAGCGAGATGCCGCGCTCGGCGGGCGTCTGCGTCCACTCCACGATCCACTCGCTCCCACGGCGGCGCACCGGGAGCGCACCCGCGCCGATCCGCGCCGCCGCGACGCCGCTCCAGCGGTTCGAGAAGTGGCTCCACAGGCGGATGCGGCTCCCCGGCAGGGCGGCCAGCGCCTCGTCGCCGCGGCCGGTGGTGGGCGGGAGGCCGGAGTACGCGGGCGGCTCGATGCGCCAGCGGAGCTCGTCGAAGGGCGGGACCGGCCCGGAAGCGGCGCGCGGAATCGTCTCCGCGCGCACCTCCTTCCAGCGCGTCTCGTACGCATCGCGCGGATCGGTCCAGCGGCGCCACGCCTCGGCCGCCGCGCGCGGAGCAAGGAGCGCAAAGGCGCCCGCCAGCGCAAGCGAGGCGCCGAGCACCCGCGCCGGCCCGCGCACGCGCGCCCGCGCCACGCCGCGCAGATCCACCGCCGCCAGCTCCCGCTGCGCGTCGTCCAGGAACGCCCGGCGCACAGGCCCATCGGGGGCGCCCTCCATCTGCAGCGCCGTCGCGAGCCGGTTGCCGAGCGCCGGGATGCGCTCCTCCGCCAGCAGCGCCAGCCGCGCATCCCCCGGCGGACGCGCCACGCGCCGCGCCGCCCGACCCAGCAACCCCGCCGCCAGCACCGGCGGCGCCCAGCGCAGCCACATGCGCAACCCCGCGCTCATCGGCGCCACCAGATCCACCGCGACGAGCACCATCGCCGCCGCCGCGAACACCGCCGGCGCCAGCACAAGCCCGCGGATCAGCACCGAGCGCCGCCACGCACGGCGCACCCCCGCCACCATCCGCTCCGCCGCGGGGACCCTGGGCGCGACCGCCAGGACCGGACTCATGGGCGTACCCGCGGCGCCAGGGGCGTTGCGACCCCACGCTCCAACCCCCGGCGCTCCCGCGCGCGGCAGTCCCGCGCGACACGATCGATGGCGGATCTCATCTCGCGTTCCTCCGGCCGTACGCCAGGAACGTCTCGGCGAGCGCGACGAGGAGCGCGCAACCCATCAGCCAACGGCCGAACGCCACGCCGCCCGCACCCCCGCTCGCCGCCACGACCGGCGCCCCGCGTCCCGCGAGGATGGCGCGCGCACCGGCATCCAGCGGGAGCATCGCGTCGCCGGGTGAAGCAGGGTCGCAGGCGCGTCCCATCCGCTCCAGCGCGCGCGGAAAGGCGGCGGAGAGCGGGAAGTCGCCGTCCTCCAGCCGCGTGCCCACGTACACCACGCATCCACGACCCAGGCCCGCCGCGGCCACGGCGGCCCGCCCGTCGTCCCACGCGCCGACGACACGGGCGCCGCGCTTGGGGAGCACGTCCGCCCGGCCGATGGCGCCGGGGACGCGCAGGTCAGGGGCGAGCCAGAGATCGCCTGCATCGTTGCGGAGGCGCGAAAGGGGCCCGCGCACGGGCAGCCAGTCGCTCATCGCGGCACCCGCGCCGGCCGCATCCACCACCACGGTCGCGCCCGCCACTGCCCGCTGGCGCAGGAAGGCTGCGTCACCCCTCGGCTCGATCACGAAGATCAGCCCGACACTCGGCGGGAGCCTGTCGATGGTACCGCTCTGCACCCTCCAACCCACCGCCTGCAGCGCGGGCATCACGAAGCGTCCACCGCTCGCCGTGAGCACGTGAGCCTCCGCGGGAGCCACCGGCTCACCCGCAACCGGGCTGAACGGCAGAGCCAGGATCTCGGGGAGGTCGATCGCCCCCGGCCAGGCCGCCCTCCGCAGCGCCGCCGTCCCCGGCCGCCAGCCGCCCCAGCGGAGCGCCGACAGCATCGTGACGCGCACCGAGTCCGCGCCGCGCAGATCGCGCGCGACGGGACCGATCGCGCGCAGCGCCGCCGGGTAGCTGGCCGCCTGCGCGCCCGGCCCCGCGGCGGCGAGGGAATCGAAGAGCGCCGCGGTGATGCGCGAACTCGGGATGTGCACGGCGGCCGTGTCGATGAGGACGAGCTCGCCGCGCGCGCTCCCATCCGGCGCCAGCAGGGTGGGGCGGGCCGCCGCAACGCCCCGGCTCCACGCGTCAGATTCCCTCATCCCGCCGCTCCGGTCCAGGAGCGCCACCTCGCGCGTCCCCTCGGGCGCCGGGATCCAGCGCGGGTTGGCGAGCGCCGCGCCGGCCAGGATCAGGAGGAGCATCCTCATCGCGAGGAGCATCCTGTCCGTGGGATGGCTCACGCGGATCGAGTTGCGCGCATCCTCCGCCAGGAAGCGCGCGGTCGGCAGAGGCGAGCGCGACGGCGGGCGCCTGCGGATCAGGTGCAGCGCGAGCGGGATCAGCGCCGCCAGGGCACCGGCGAGGAGGAAGAGGGGAGCGCCGAGGGTGAGCATCCGCCTACCGCCTCCGCCGCGCGACCCACGACGCCAGCGCCGTCTCCACCGGCTGGGCCGTGGTCAGCGGGACGTACTCCACCCCGCGCTCGCGCAGCCGGTCCGCGATGCCCTGATAGTACGCCGAGACACGCGCCGTGTACCCCGCGTCGTCCCGGGGCGCGGCGGCGATCTCGCGGGCGGGGCGCTCGGGATCGAAGAAAAGCCCCGCCCCGGACGCCCGCTCTCCCGCCTCCGACGGCGTGAGGATGCGCATGACGATCACCTCGTCGCCGCGCGCGCGGAGCCGTCCGGCCGCCGCGACGAGTGCATCCCCGCCATCCTCTTCCAGCAGGTCGGAGACGAGGACCACGCGCCCGCCGCGCGGAAGCGAGGCGCCCACGCGGTCCAGCGCGTCGGCGGCGGCGCCGGCACCGGCGGCGCGCATCCTTTCGAGCTGCAGGAGGAGGTCGTGAAGCTGGCCACGGCGGGTGCGCGGCGGGAGGAGGAGGCGAGGCTCCGCCCCGAAGGCGGCGAGGCCCACCGCGTCGCCCGCACCGAGCATCAGGTGAGCGAGC
>DASVSA010000277.1:0-3064 GCA_036388335.1 Longimicrobium sp.
TCGAAGGCGTTGGCGTTCCTGAGCGCCGTCTGGTAGCGCCCGTACACGTCGGCCACCACGCGCTGGAAGGGATCCACCGCGTGCTCGGCGTACGCCTGCGGACCGGTCAGCTCGTTCTTGGCGGAGGAGATGGCCCCGTGCACGGCGCGCGGCGACCACTTCTTGATGTCGAGGTTCAGCTCGTCGCGGATGATGCGCTTGATGAGCCCGTCGGCATCGTCGGCGTCGTACACCAGGAAGTTGGGAGTCCACCCCAGCCTGGTGGCGTCCCTCCTCAGCATCCGCGCGCCGATGGCGTGGAAGGTCCCGATCCACATCCCCGTGGGCTCCCGTCCCAGGCGCGCGCGCACGCGCTCGCGCATCTCCCCCGCCGCCTTGTTGGTGAAGGTGAGCGAGAGGATGCTGCCGGGGTCCACGCCCATCTCCTCCACCAGCCACGCGATGCGGGTGGTGAGCACGCGCGTCTTGCCCGAGCCCGCCCCCGCCAGCACCAGGAGCGGCCCCTCGAAGTGCCCCGCCGCCTCGCGCTGCTCGGGGTTGAGGTGTGAAAGATCTACGGCCATTCAGGTTCCAATGCGTGAGTGCGTGAGTGCGTTAGTGCGTGAGTGCGTTTACTGCAGTTAAGCGCACTAACGCACTCACGCACTCACGCACTTCTTCAACTCGGCGCCGCCGGCAGCGTGATCTCGAACGACGCGCCGCGCTCGCCAGGCTCCGTGGGACGCAGCGAGAGCCGGCCGCCGTGGACGTCTTCCACGATGCGGCGGGCCAGCGAGAGGCCCACGCCCCAGCCGCCCTTCTTGGTGGAGACGCCCGGCTCGAACAGGGACGAGCGCACCGCCGGGGCCACGCCGGGCCCATCGTCCGTCACGCGGATGGCCACGCGGCGCTCGCCCTGCGCCTCCGCCTCCACGCAGATGCGCCCGCCGGTGCCCGCCAGCGCGTCCAGCGCGTTCTTGACCAGGTTCTCCAGCGCCCACTCAAGGAGCACCGCGTTGGCGAGCACGGGAGGCGTCCCCTCGGGCACGTCGATCTCGATCTCCACGCTCCGGCCCAGGCGCGGCAGGCGCACGCGCATGTAGCGCTCCAGCAGGCGCAGCAGGGTGCGCACCTCCACCGCCTCCGTCTGCACGGGGCGGCCGATCCACTCGAATCGGTGCGCCACCTTTTCCAGGCGATCCAGGTCGGCCTCCATCTCGGCCGCCACGGCGGGGAGCGAGGCCATCCCCTCGCGCTCCTCCTGGGGGAGGCGCAGGATCTCCACCCAGCCGGCCAGCGACGAGAGGGGCGTGGCCATCTGGTGGGCCGACTCGCGGGCCATGGCGGCCCAGATGCGCTCGCGCTCGGTGCGCGTGTTGTGCTTCACCATCCACCACGCGGCCACCAGGATGCCGGCCAGCGCCGTCACCTGCAGCCAGGGGATCCAGCGCAGGCGGCGCACCGTGGGCGAGTCGCCGTAGTAGGTGGTGCCCAGCGCCGGCTCGCTGAGCGGCGGGTTGCGGCGGCCCAGCTCGCGCGCGTACGCCTTCACCCGCTCCGCGTCGCGCGGGTTGGCCAGGTCCGCCTCGAAGGGGAGGTTGATGGCGTACGCGGGCACCCCTTCGTCGTCCAGGTACACGAAGGGGACGTCCAGGTCGCGCATGGTGGCCGAGAGCTTCCACAGCGTCTGGAGCGGCGCGTCCTCGCTGGGGTCGTTGAGACCGCTGAGGATGGCCGTCACCATGCGCGTGTGCACCGTGGCCTCGCGGCGCATCTCGCGCACCAGCAGCTGGTTGTAGAGTACGTACGACGCCAGGATCGCGGCGGCCATCAGGCCCAGCAGCGTCGGCCACAGGCGGCGGCTCATGGGCACCGCGAAGGGAGGAGGGAGCGGGGCGCGGCGGGTGCCGCGCCCCGGGAGCGCTACGCCGCGCCGCCGCCGGGCGCCGCGATCCGGTCGGTGCCCAGGTACGGACGGAGCGCCTGGGGGATGACCACCGACCCGTCTTCCTGCTGGCCGTTCTCGATCAGCGCCACCACCGTGCGGGGGAGCGCCACCCCGGAGCCGTTGAGCGTGTGCACGAACTCCGGCTTCGCCCCCGCCTCCGGCCGGAAGCGGATGTTGGCGCGGCGCGCCTGGAAGTCGCGGAAGTTGGAGCAGCTGCTCACCTCAAGCCAGCGGTCCACCCCCGGCGCCCACACCTCCAGGTCGTACGTCTTGGCGCTGGAGAACCCCGTGTCGCCCGCCGCCAGCAGCAGCACGCGGTAGGGGAGCTCCAGCAGCTGGAGCACGCGCTCCGCCTGCCCCGTGAGCCGCTCCAGCGCCTCGTCCGACGCCTCGGGGCGCTCGAACCTCACCATCTCCACCTTGTCGAACTGGTGGAGGCGCAGCAGGCCCCGCGTGTCCTTCCCCGCCGAGCCGGCCTCGCGCCGGAAGCAGGGCGAGTACGCGGTGTACGCGATGGGGAGCCGGTCGCCCGCCAGCAGCTCCTCGCGCAGGAGGTTGGTGATCGGCACCTCGGCGGTGGGGATCAGGAAGAGGTCGTCGGCCTCGATGCGGTAGGCGTCGTCCTCGAACTTGGGGAGCTGCCCCGTGCCCGTCATGGCGTCGCGCCCCACGACGAAGGGGGGCTCGATCTCCGTGTAGCCGTGCTCGGTGGTGTGCAGGTCCAGCATGAAGTTGATCAGCGCCCGCTGCAGCCGCGCGCCGATGCCGCGGTACACCGGGAAGCCGCTGCCGCTCACGCGAGCGCCGGCCGCCAGGTCCAGCATCCCCAGCTCCGCCGCCAGCTCCCAGTGCGGGCGCGGAGTGAAGGAGAACGAGCGCTTCTCCCCCCAGCTCCTCACCGTGGCGTTCGCCTCCTCGCCGCCCTCCGGCACCGACGGGTCGGTGACGTTGGGGATGCGCAGGAGGATGGAGTCGCGCTCCTCCTCCACCGCGCGCACACGCACGTCGATCTCCTGGATGCGGTCGCCCACGGTGCGCATCTCGGCCACCAGGGCGTCGGCGTCCCCGCCGCGGCGCTTGAGCTCGCCCACCTCGCGCGACACCTGGTTGCGCCGCCCCTTGAGCGCGTCCGCCTCG
>DASVSA010000278.1:0-9335 GCA_036388335.1 Longimicrobium sp.
GGACCCGGCGGGCCGCCGCGGAAGCTCGCGGCGGCCGGCCACCCTGGCAGATCGTTCTTTTTCTATCGAACCGGACTCGAACCGGCAAACGGATATGCGTCGCTCCATCGCTCTTTCGGCCCTGCTCCTCCTCGGCTCCGCCGCGCCCCTCGTCGCCGCGGAGGGCGAAACGCCCGGGCTTCTGTCGCCGAACATCGGGCTCACCTTCTGGACGATCGTGGTGTTCCTGATCGTCCTGGCCGTGCTCTCCAAGTTCGCCTTCCCGAAGATCCTGGGCGCCGTGGAGGCCCGCGAGGCGCACCTCCGCGAGCTGGCCGCGGGCGCCGAACGCGACCGCGCCGAGGCAGCCGCCCTGGTGGCCGAGAACCAGCGCATCCTGGACGAGACCCGCGCGCGCGTGCAGGAGGCCATCAACGAGAGCCGCACCTCCGCCGAGCGGATCCGCGCGGACATGCTGGCCGAGACGCGCCGCGAGCAGGAGGCGATGATCGAACGCGCCCGGCGCGACATCCAGGCCGAGCGCGAGAGCGCCCTGGAGGCCGTGCGCCGCGAAGCCGTCGACGTCTCCATGCGCGCCGCCGAGCGCCTGGTGCGCCGCAACCTGGACGCCGAAGACAACCGCCGCCTGGTGCGCGAGTACCTGGGGCAGGTGGCCGGGCAGCCCGCCCTCGCCACGGGGGTCTGAGCCGTGAGGTCCGAGGTCATCGCCCGCAACTACGCGGACACGCTCCTCACCCTGGCCCAGCGCAACGGCGGCACCGCCACCGCGCTGGAGTTCCAGGGCGCGGCCGACGGGCTGGCGGCGCTGCTCCAGTCGGAGCCGCGCATCCGGGCGTTCCTCTCCACCCCGGCCATCTCCATCGACGCCAAGAAGGCGGCGCTGCGGGGCGCGCTCCAGGGCCGCGTGCCCGAGCTCTTCCTCCGCTTCGTGCTGGTGGTGGTGGAGAAGCGCCGCCACGCCCTCCTGCGCGACATCGCCACGGCGTACGCGGAGCGGGTGGACGAGGTGATGGGCCGCCTGCGGGTGACCATCGACATCTCGCACGCCCCCGACGCCGCGCTGCAGGACGAGATCCGGCGCGCGCTTCAGGCCCGCTTCGGGCGCGAGGTGATCCCCACCTTCCGGGTGGACCCCGAGCTCCTGGGCGGGATGGTGGTGCGCGTGGGCGACGAGATCCTGGACGGCTCCGTGCGCACCCAGGCCGCCGGCCTGCGCCGCCGCCTGATGGAAGCCCGCATGCCCGCGGCCGTGTAGCGAACCGAAGGGCGGCGTCGGTTTACAAGCAGTTCTATCGCAACGAGTTATAGAGAGCACCGGCGGCGCACGCCGGACCTGAGAAAAGGATAAACGATGGCGGTCGACACCCAGCTCCGCGCCAGCGAGATCAAGAACGTCCTGCTCGGCGAGATCGAGCGGTACGAAGACGCATTCACGGCCGAAGAGGTCGGCGAGGTCCTCGAGGTGAAGGACGGGATCGCCCGCATCTACGGCCTCGGCGGCGCCATGTCCAGCGAGCTGCTGGAGATCACCGCCACCGAGACGGGCCAGGTGGTGAGCGCCCTGGCGCTGAACCTGGAAGAGGACAATATCGGCGCCGTGGTGATGGGCGACTGGACGGCGATCCAGGAGGGCGACCGCTGCCGCCGCACGGGCCGCGTGTTCGACATCCCGGTGGGCCCGGCCTACCTGGGCCGCGTGGTGAACCCCCTGGGCGAGCCGGTGGACGGCCGCGGCCCCATCGAGTCCGTGGCGCGCCGCGCCGTGGACGTGGTGGCCCCCGGCATCGTGCTGCGCCAGCCCGTGAAGGAGCCGCTGCAGACGGGGATCAAGGCGATCGACGCGCTGATCCCCATCGGCCGCGGCCAGCGCGAGCTGATCATCGGCGACCGCGGCACGGGCAAGACGGCGGTGGCCATCGACGCCATCATCAACCAGAAGGGTCAGAACGTCGTCTGCGTGTACGTGGCCATCGGCCAGAAGAACTCCACGATCGCGGGCGTGGTGCAGCGCCTCACCGACGCGGGCGCCATGGACTACACCATCGTGGTCGCCGCCTCCGCCAGCGACCCGGCGCCGCTGCAGTACATCGCGCCGTACGCCGGCACCGCGCTGGCCGAGTACTTCATGTACACCAAGAACGCGGAAGGGAAGGGGCTCCCCACCCTCTGCGTGTACGACGACCTTTCGAAGCAGGCCGTGGCGTACCGCCAGATGTCGCTGGTGCTCCGCCGCCCGCCCGGCCGCGAGGCGTACCCGGGCGACGTGTTCTACCTCCACTCGCGCCTCCTGGAGCGCGCGGCCAAGCTGTCGGACGAGATGGGCGGCGGGTCGCTTACCGCGCTCCCCATCATCGAGACGCAGGCCGGCGACGTGTCGGCGTACATCCCGACCAACGTGATCTCCATCACGGACGGGCAGATCTTCCTGGAGTCGAACCTGTTCTACTCCGGCGTGCGCCCGGCCGTGAACGTGGGCATCTCGGTGAGCCGCGTGGGCGGCGCGGCGCAGATCAAGGCCATGAAGCAGGTGGCCGGCAAGCTCAAGGGCGAGCTGGCGCAGTACCGCGAGCTGGAGGCGTTCGCCGCCTTCGGCTCGGAGCTGGACCCGGTGACTCAGCGCCAGCTGGCGCGCGGCGCCCGCTCGGTGGAGGTGCTCAAGCAGGGGCAGTACTCGCCCATGGCGGTGGAGCACCAGGTGGCGATCATCTACGCCCTCACCAACGGGTACCTGGACGGTGTGGACGTGGCGCAGGTGCGGGCGTGGGAGCGCGACTTCCACATCTTCCTGCGCACTCAGCACCCGGAGATCCTGGACGGGATCCGCGCCTCGCGCACCCTTTCCAAGGAAGGCGAGGAGGCGCTCGTCGCCGCCCTCAAGCACTACGCCGACCTCTTTGCCGACCCGCACTCGCCGGTGGGCACCGAGAGCTACGCGAACTCGCCGATCCTGCACGAGACCGCGAGCGACCGGCACATGAGCGAGGAGCAGCTTCGCCTCGCCGCCCGGCCGGAGAGCAACGCGGCGGGCGCACGGCAGAGCTACTGAGCTGGAAGTGCGAGAGTGCGTGAGTGCGGAAGGAAACCGCAACTAACGCACTGACGCACTCCACGCACTCACGCACTCACTGACAGATATCATGGCCAAAGCCAGAGAACTGAAGGGCCGCATCCGCTCGGTCCAGAACACGCGCAAGATCACGCGGACGATGGAGATGGTGGCCACGTCCAAGCTCAAGCGCGCGCAGGACCGCGTGGCGGCGGCCCGCCCGTACGCGGAGCGGCTGGGCGAGGTGATCGGCCGGCTGCTCACTCCCGAGCTGGCGGCGCGCTACCCGCTGCTCCGCCAGCCCGCGCAGGTGCGGCGGGCGGCGGTGCTGCTGCTCACCTCCAACCGCGGGCTGAGCGGCGCCTTCAACGCCAACCTCATCCGCGAGGGGCGCAACCTCCTCCGCGACCTGCGCGCGCAGGGCGTGGAGGTGGAGCTCCACGTGTCCGGCAAGAAGGGGATCTCCTTCTTCCGCTTCCAGGGCGAGACCCTGGGCAACGCGGTGAACGACATCGGCGACCGCCCCGGCGCCGCCGACGCGGAGCGGCTCGTCAACTCGCTGATGGACGGCTTCGTCGCCGGGTCGTTCGACGCGGTGTACGTGGTGTACGCCAAGTTCAACTCGGCGCTCAGCACCCCGCCCACCACGCTCCAGCTTCTCCCCGTGCAGCCGCCCGAAAGCGCGGGCCGCGGCGGCGAGGTGGACTACGTCCTGGAGCCCTCGGCCGACGAGATCCTGGGACGCATCCTTCCGCTGTACGTGCGCAACGGGGTGTACCGGGCGCTGGTGGAGACCACGGCGGGCTTCTACGGTGCCCAGCGCACCGCCATGAAGAACGCCACCGACAATGCCGGCGACATGCTCAACGCGCTCACGCGTACCTACAACCGGGTGCGCCAGGCCGCGATCACGCAGGAAATCGCCGAGATCGTCGGCGGCGCCGCGGCTCTCGAATAACAGGAGACATACATGGCTACCATCGCCCCTGAGCAGGCCACCATTCCGACCGCCGCCGTCAAGGTGGGCCGCGTCGTGCAGGTCATCGGCCCGGTGATCGACGCCGAGTTCGAAGGCCACCTCCCGGAGATCTACAACGCCCTGCGCGTGACGCGTGCGGCCTCGGGCACCGCCCCGGCCATCGACATCACGCTCGAGGTGCAGCAGCACATCGGCCGCCACCAGGTGCGCGCCGTGGCCATGGAGTCCACCGACGGCGTCGTCCGCGGGATGGAGGTGCTGGACCTGGGCTCGCCCATCACCGTGCCCGTGGGCGCCCCGGCGCTGGGCCGCATCCTCAACGTGCTGGGCGAGCCGGTGGACGAGTCGGGCGTGATCCCGGCCGGCACGCTGCGCTGGCCCATCCACCGCCCCGCGCCCCGCTTCGTGGACCTCGAGGCCAAGGCCGAGGTGCTGGAGACGGGGATCAAGGTGATCGACCTCCTCACCCCGTACGTGAAGGGCGGCAAGATCGGCCTCTTCGGCGGCGCCGGCGTGGGCAAGACGGTCGTCATCCAGGAGCTGATCAACAACATCGCGCGCGGCCACGGCGGCCGCTCGGTGTTCGCCGGCGTGGGCGAGCGCACCCGCGAGGGCACCGACCTCTGGCTGGAGTTCAAGGAGGCCGGGCTCATCAAGGAAGAGAACCTCGCCGAGTCCAACGTGGCGCTGGTGTACGGCCAGATGAACGAGCCGCCGGGCGCGCGCCTGCGCGTGGCGCTCACGGGCCTCACCGTGGCCGAGTACTTCCGCGACGTCGAGAAGCAGGACGTGCTGTTCTTCGTGGACAACATCTTCCGCTTCACGCAGGCCGGCTCCGAGGTGTCCGCCCTCCTGGGGCGCATGCCTTCGGCCGTGGGCTACCAGCCCACGCTGGCCACGGAGATGGGCGCGCTGCAGGAGCGCATCACCTCCACGCACGAGGGGTCCATCACCTCGGTGCAGGCCATCTACGTGCCGGCCGACGACCTCACGGACCCGGCCCCGGCCACGGCGTTCGCTCACCTCGACGCCACCACGGTGCTCTCGCGCGCCATCTCGGAGCTGGGCATCTACCCGGCCGTGGACCCGCTCGACTCGACCTCGCGGATCCTGGATCCGCAGTACATCGGCGAGCGCCACTACCGCACGGCCACCTCGGTGCAGCGCATCCTCCAGCGCTACAAGGAGCTGCAGGACATCATCGCCATTCTGGGGATGGACGAGCTCACCGAAGAGGACAAGGTGATCGTGGGCCGGGCGCGCCGCATCCAGCGCTTCCTGTCGCAGCCCTTCTTCGTGGCCGAGCAGTTCACGGGCACGCCGGGCGAGTACGTGAAGCTGGAGGACACGGTTGAATCGTTCGAGCGCGTGGTGAGCGGCGAGTTCGACCACCTGCCGGAGCAGGCGTTCTACATGGTGGGCGGCATCCAGGGCGCCATCGACAAGGCCACCCGCCTCGAGCAGGGCGGCTGATGGCGGCCCCCGCGGGGGGCGCCGGGACGGGACCGCTGCGCGTCTCCGTCCTGTCGCCCGAGCAGACGGTGTACGAGGGCGAGGCCACTTCGGTGGTCGCGCCGGCCTGGAACGGGCAGCTCGGCATCCTGCGCGGGCACGCCCCGCTGATGGCCCTGCTGGGCGAGGGCCTGCTGCGCATCGAGAACGGCCGCGAGACCCTGCGCTTCCAGGTCTCCGGCGGCTTCCTCCAGGTGGTGGACAACACCGTGACCGTCCTCAGCGAGCGCGCCAGCGCCGCGTAAGACGGGCTCACACAGAGACAGAGAGGCACGGAGATGAAGTCATCTCCGTGCCTCTCTGTCTCTGTGTAAGCTACTTGATGCACCTCAGGGTGCTCTGGTGCGCGGGGAGCACCGTCTTCACGTCGCTGAACCCGTGTCGGCGTGCCGCTTCCGTGATCCAGGCGCGGGGGTAGGCCACGGCGCTCTCCGGGTACTTGAGGTTCTCCACGCGCGCCACGCCCACGGGGTGCTGAAAGGTCCAGCGCCCGCCCAGCAGGCCCTGCGCCTCCAGGTCTTCCAGGCAGAAGAAGGTCATCATCATCGCCCCGCCCGGCCTGAGCATGCGGTAGCTTTCAGCCAGGTAGTGCTCGATGTCGGCTTCCAGGAGGTGCGAGAAGAGCGACTGGGAGAAGACGAGGTCCACGGTGCCGTCCGGCACGTCGAGCCGGGGCCTGGCCCGCGCGCCCTTCGGGTTGTAGACCGAGCTCGCCACGTCCAGCCAGGTGAACTTGAAGCGGTCATCGAAATTCGCGCTGCACCACTCCACCATGCGCGGGTCGATGTCGAACCCGTGGTACTTCCCCGTGAACCTCACGCCGCCGTTGTAGGCGAAGTCGCGCAGCGCCACCGCGCCCTTGCCCACGCCGCTCCCGATGTCCACCACGTGCGAGTCGAGCTTCGCCAGCCCCTCGGCGAAGTAGTAGAGCCACAGGCTGTACGACGAGGTGAGGTAGTAGTTGTGCGGGAAGAAGATGGAGTTGGCCACCCCTGTCCTCACGATGTAGCGCAGCGGCGGCACCGGCTGTCGCGTGAAGACCCGCAGCAGCGGCCTCGCCACCAGGTCCGCCGCCCGCAGCGTCACCGATCCCGCGGCCGAGCGCGAAAGCAGCGCGGTGGAGGGGACGAGCTTTCGGAGCAGACGGTCGAGCTTGGCAGCCATGAGCCTGGGGTCGAGTGGGTCGGTGCGCCGGACCTGCCCGGCCGCGGCCACGAAGCTAGGGCGGCGCCGGAGCACGGGCAACCTGTGCCGCCCGCTGGTCCGCAACTTGAAAGCACGACGGCGACCGCACCGCCTGCGTCACCGCACGGCGGAGATTCGTTTTGTGAGGAGCCAGATGAAGATGAAGAAGATCTCGTTCGCCCTGCTCGGTGCCCTGCTGGCCCTCGCTTCCGCCCCCGCGGCGGATGCGCAGGTGTTCTCGCCCACCTTCCAGGCGCCGTACATGAGCAACGACGTGGGCCTGTACATCAGCGACTTCGAGGACGAGCTGGGGATAGAGGGGATCCTGCGCCGCGGCATGGGCAGCTTCGACCTGGGGCTCCGCCTGGGCCTCGTGGAAGACGCGGTC
The DNA here is from genome assembly GCA_036388335.1 of Longimicrobium sp. Taxonomy (GTDB): domain Bacteria; phylum Gemmatimonadota; class Gemmatimonadetes; order Longimicrobiales; family Longimicrobiaceae; genus Longimicrobium. The sequence continues at coordinate 7,111 of DASVSA010000278.1, forward strand.
CTGCTGGGGATCGACACCCGCAACCCGCTCGCCGTAGCGGGCACGGCGCCCCTCGCGCTGGCGCTCACCCTGGGCGGGCAGGCCGCCCTCGGCGACGAGAACGTGTTCGGGGCGCAGGTGGGGCTCAGCATCGGCCACGCCTTCCGCACCCCCGGCGCCACCATCACTCCGTACATCCATCCGCGTGCCGCGCTCCTCTTCGGCGGGGACGAAGAGGACTTCGAGGCGCTCGCCGACGTGGGCGTGGACGTGGCGCTGCGCCCCAACTTCATCCTCCGTTTCGGCGCCAACCTGGCGGAGGGCGCGGACTTCGGCATCGGCCTGGCGCTGCGCCGATAGTCGCGGCCTTTCCGCGCGGGCGCGGGGGATGCATCCTACACCGGCGGGCCACACTGGCCCGCCGGTGATTTTCTTCCTGGGGCCGAATGAAACGGATCGACCTGCACATCCACACCCACGCCTCCGACGGGCACTTCTCCCCGACGCAGGTCGTGCAGATGGCCGCCAGCGGCAAGCTGGACGTGATCTCCATCACCGACCACGACACCGTGGCCGGCGTGGACGAAGCGATGGCCGCCGCCGCCGCGCTCCCGCTGCGGGTGGTGCCCGGGATCGAGATGAGCACCCGCGAGGGGAACCACGAGATCCACATCCTGGGCTACTTCATCGACGTCCACTCCCAGCCCATCGTGCGCCACCAGGAGGGCGCCGTGGAGCGCCGGGCCGAGCGCATGCGCCAGATGGTGGCGAACCTCAACGGCCTGGGGATTCAGGTGGACTACGCGGACGTGCAGCGCGCCGCCGGGCCGGAGTCGTCCACCATCGGCCGCCCGCACCTGGCCCGCGCCCTCCTGGAGCGCGGCCAGACGCGCTACTACGGCGAGGCGTTCGACCGCTTCATCGGCGACCAGGGCCCCGCGTTCGTGCGCAGCGACTTTCCCGGCGTGCGCGAGGCCATCGAGGCCATCCACGCGGCCGGCGGCGTCGCCGTCTGGGCCCATCCGGAGATCAGCATCTTCGACCAGTACATCCGCCCCTTCGCGGACTGGGGGCTGGACGGCATCGAGTGCTACCGCCCCAACACGCCCCCGGTGGAGTCGCACCTGTTCGAGACGGCGGCGCGCACGCTGGATCTCGTGTGCACCGGCGGGTCGGACTGGCACGGCACCCACCGCGGCCCCCTGGGCGACTTCGCCGTGAAGTACGAAGACGTCAGCGACCTGCTGGACGCGCGCCTCCCCGCCGTATGACTTCCCCCGCCGCGGCCGCGGACGGCCTGCGCGATCCGTGGGTGCGCCCGGGGCTCGCCCTCCTGGCGGTGCTCACGGTCGCGGCGGTGCTGCTCTACCGCGGCGCCCCGCAGAGCGCCGCCGAGGTGGGCGGGCGCACCTGGGTGGCGCTGGCGCCCGACGCCTTCACCCCCCGCGTGTCGCGCGCCCGCGAGCGGGTGCAGGCCGCCCTCCGCGCCGCCGCGGCCGGGGACACGGCGGGCGCCATCGCGCGCTTCGCCGAGGCGGAGCAGGAGGCGTGGACCGCCCGCGCGAACGCCGGCGACTCCACCCAGACGGCCACCGCCACCGAGCTCTGGGCCTCCGCCACCCTGGACCGCGCCGAGCTCATGCTGCGCGCCGGCGCCGCCCCCTGGTACCGCGGCGACAACACGCAGCTGCTGCAGGAAGCCCGCGCCGCCGTGCAGCGCGTGGAGGGCGTCCCCACCGCGCCGGCCACCCGCACGCGCGCAACCGCGCTGGCCGCGCGCATCGAGCGCCAACTCCGACCCGGACCGCTCGAATGGATCCCACGCTGAGCGACCCGACCGAGCCAGCCGTCGCCCGCCCGGCCGAGCCCCTGGCCGGGACGGCCGTCGCCGCGCACACGGAGGCCGGCCCCGCCGCCGCGCGGACGGAGGCCGGCGCCGTCGTCCCCGCGCCCCCCAAGCCCCGGCGCGTGGGGACCACCCCGGCGCAGCGCGCGGTGGGCGCCGCGCTCCTCTTCCTGGCCGCGGCGGCGCTGGCCGGCGTGGCTCCCACGGACAGGGGGGTCCAGTACCGGGCCTTCGGCATCGTGGAGGGCGTGTTCTCGCTCCTCCTCACCTACATCCTCCTGCAGCGCCGCGCGTGGACCTCACCGGCGGGCGTGGCGGGGTGGGCGGCGGTCGTCTACGGCACCCTCGCGACGGCCCAGATCGCCGAATTCCTCTTTCCGCCCCCCGGTGTGGTGGAGTG
>DASVSA010000279.1:0-11488 GCA_036388335.1 Longimicrobium sp.
CCGCGGGACCTGGAAGCTTACCTCGCGCAGCGCGGCTCCCCGGGCGACGCGGCGGATGCGGGGGAGCGACTTCTGGGCCGCCTCGCGGTCGTAGGGGCCGGCCACCACGGCCACGGCGGCCTTGGGGAGCTCGGGATATACGAGGTCGTTCGCGAGGCCGGCCGGGTGCCCCGCTTCCCGCAGCCGGTCGCGCAGGGCGGCGGCGGACACCACCTCGGCGGGCGGGCGGGTGCCGGCGACGATGATCCACAGCTTCTCGCCGAACGGGATGCCGCCGCGCAGCTTCACGGCGCGGAACGCCTCCTGGTTGGCGATCTCCCGCGCCGCCGCCACCTCCGGCGGGATCGGCGGGGGCTCCGGCTGCACCGCCGCCTGCTCGCGCACCGGCACCGGCGCGGGCGGCGGCTCCTCGTCCCCGCCGCGGCTCCAGAAGGCTGCTACGAGAGTCAGCGCGACGAGCGCCATCACCCACCCGGCCCTCGAGCCGCGGCGCGGTTCAGCCTGCGGCGGGGCCGCGGGGGGCTGCGCGGGAGCGACGGGCGGCGCGGCGGACGTGAACGCGAGCGCCGGAGCGGGTGGGGCCGGGAACGCCATTGTCGCCGCGGAGGTGGGCGCGGCGGAGGGCGGAAAGGCGACGGTGGCAGACGGGTCGCGCGCGGCGGGGCCGAGGAGGCGGAGCACGGCGTCCGCGTCGGCGGGGCGCTGCGTGGGGTCGCGGCGCAGCATGGCGAGGAGGGCGTCGCACACGGCGGCGGGGACGCGGGGGCGCAGCGAGTCCACGGCGCGGATGGCGACGGCGTCGCCGGGGTCGGTGTTGAGGCCCTCCACGTACGAGCCGGCGAGCATCTCCAGCGCCACCATCCCCAGCGCGTACACGTCGCACGCGGCGGAGAGCTGGGGCGCGCCCGCGAGCTGCTCGGGGGCGGCGTAGCGCGGGGTGTGGGGCGACGGGCGCATCTGCGTGAGCCGCGTCTCCGGGGTGTCGCCCGCGGCGAGCTGCGCGATCCCAAAGTCCAGCACCTTGACCTCCCACCCGCCCGCCGGGTCGGCCACCAGGAAGAGATTGCGCGGCTTCACGTCGCGGTGCACGAGCCCCGCGCGGTGCCCGGCGGCCAGCCCCATCGCCGCCTCGCGCACCACCTCAAGCACCTCCTCGGGCAGCAGCGGCCCCCGCGCCTCCGCCAGCCGCGCCGCGACATCCCGCCCCGGGAGGAGCTCCATCACCAGGTAGTCCAGCCCGCCGCCCGCATCGGTGCCGAAGTCGTGGACCGTCACCACGTTGGGGTGGCGTAGCGCGGCCGCGGCGCGGGCCTCGCGCCGGAAGCGGGCGCGCAGCACCTCCTGCTCCGCCGGGTCGGTGGATGCGGCTGTGAGCACCTTCACGGCCACGTCGCGCCCCAGCCGCTCGTCGTGTGCCCTGAACACCGCGCCCATCCCCCCAAAGCCGAGCGCCACGCCGATCCGGTAGCGGTCGGCGAGGAGGCGGCCCTGCAGGAGCCCGGCGAGTGTGGTCATGGACAGGTGCGTACTTGTGGACGGGAAGCCTCACACAGAGACACAGAGGCACAGAGATTGGTTTTTCTCTGTGCCTCTGTGTCTCTGTGTGAGCCCAGCTTTTAAAAGAACACCGGCTCCTGATAGGCCCCGAACACGTCTTCCATGGAGTGCCGGATCTCGTACAGCGTGGCGTACGCCCGCACCGCGTCCAGCAGCGGCGGCACCACGTTCTCGCCCGCGCGGGCAGCGTCCTGGAGGACCTTGAGGGTGCGGTCCACCTCGGCCTGGTCGCGGCGGGCGCGCATGGCGGCCATCCGCTCGCGCTGCCGGCGCTCTGCCTCCTCGGTCACCTTGAGGAGCGGGATGTCGATCGTCTCGCCCTCGATGGTGAACTCGTTGACGCCCACGATTACCCGCTCGCCGCGCTCGATCTCGATCTGCTGGCGCATGGCCGAGCGGGCGATCTGCTGCTGGAAGTAGCCGCGCTCGATCCCCGGCACCACGCCGCCCATCCCGTCGATCTCGGCGAAGATCGCCTCGGCCTCGGCCTCCATCTGGTCGGTGAGGGCCTCCAGGTAGTACGAGCCGGCCAGCGGGTCGATGGTGTTGGCCACCCCCGTCTCGTGCGCCAGGATCTGCTGCGTGCGCAGGGCGATCTGCACCGCCTTCTCCGTGGGGAGCGCAAGCGTCTCGTCCATGGAGTTGGTGTGCAGCGACTGCGTGCCGCCCAGCACCGCCGCCATCGCCTGGTAGGCCACGCGCACGATGTTGTTCTCCGGCTGCTGGGCCGTGAGCGTCACCCCGGCGGTCTGCGCGTGGGTGCGCAGGCGCCAGCTCTCGGGGTTGGTGGAGCCGTACTTGTCGCGAAGGTGGCGGGCCCAGATGCGGCGGCCGGCGCGGAACTTGGCGATCTCCTCGAAGAAGTCGTTGTGGACGTCCCAGAAGAACGAGAGCCGCGGCGCGAAGTCGTCCACGTCCAGCCCGCGGGCGATGCCGCGCTCCACGTACTCGAAGCCGTTGCGCAGCGTGTAGGCCAGCTCCTGCGCGGCCGTGGCGCCCGCCTCGCGGATGTGGTAGCCGCTGATGGAAACCGGGTTGTACTTGGGCGCGTTCTTCGCCGCCCACTCGAACATGTCGATCACCAGCCTCAGCGCCGGCTCCGGCGGGTACACCCAGGCGTGCTGCGCCTGGTACTCCTTGAGGATGTCGTTCTGCACGGTGCCGCGCAGCTTGTCGAACGACACGCCCTGCTTCTCCGCCGCCACCATGTAGAAGGCGAAGAGGATGATGGCCGGCCCGTTGATGGTCATCGACACCGAGACCCTGTCCAGCGGGATCCCGGCGAACAGCGTCTCCATGTCGTCCAGCGACGAGATGGCCACGCCGCACTTCCCCACCTCGCCCAGCGAGCGGGGGTGGTCGCTGTCGTACCCCATCAGCGTGGGGAAGTCGAAGGCCACCGAGAGCCCCGTCTGCCCGCGCCCGAGCAGGAAGTGGTAGCGCTCGTTGGTCTCCTCGGCCGTGCCGAAGCCGGCGAACTGGCGCATCGTCCAGAGCCGGGTGCGGTACATGGTGCCGTACGGCCCGCGCGTGAAGGGGAACTCGCCGGGGAGCCCCACCTTCTCGTTGTAGTACGCGGCCTCTTCCGCGGCCGGCTCGGGCCGGTCCAGCGGGGTGTAGAGGGGCTCCACCGCCACGCCGGAAACGGTGGTGAAGCTGTCGTCGCGCTGGGGCGCGCGCTCGTAGGCGCCCTCCCACGCGGCCAGCCCGGAGCGCAGGGCATCCAGCTCCCGCTCCTTGATGCGGATCTGCTCCAGGAGGTCGGCCGGCGGCACGCGCTGCTCCACTACGCTCATGATCTCGTCTCCCTACCGGGTTGGCACCCCAAGTTCTCCCACGATCCGCTCCGCGACCGCGTACGGCGACTCCGATCCCGCTTCCAGCATGGGGAGGGCGGCTTCCAGGATCTCGTCCCCGCGCCCGCTCTCCCACACCAGACGCTGCAATCGCCGCTCCACCACGGCGCGCACGCGCTCGGCCAGGCGGCGCTGGCGCCGGCGCGAAAGCTCGCCGGATTCTTCCAGGTACACCCGATGCCGGTCCAGCGTTCGCTGGAGCTCATCCAGCCCCTCGCCCGTCTGCGCCACGGTGCGGATGACGGGGATGGCCCACCCGCCCTCTTCCCGCGCGTGCGCGCGCAATCCCTCGCGCGCGTGCTTCTGCACCGTCTTCAGCGAGACTCCGTGGTGCCCCGCCGACGCGGGCATGTCGCCCAGGCGCATGTGGAGCATCACCTCGATCTCCTGCGCCAGCTTGTCCGCCCCCGGGCGGTCCGCCTTGTTGATGACGAAAAGGTCGGCGATCTCCATCAGCCCGGCCTTCATCGCCTGGATGGAGTCGCCGCTCTCGGGTACGAGCACCACGACGCTGGTGTCGGCCGTGCCCGCGATGTCCAGCTCCGTCTGCCCCACGCCCACCGTCTCCATGATCACGCGCGCGAAGCCGAAGGCGTCGAGCAGGTCCGCGACCTCCTTGCTGGTGGTCGCCAGGCCGCCCAGCGCGCCGCGGGTGGCCATGGAGCGGATGAACACCCCCGGGTCGGTGGAGATGTTGTTCATGCGGATGCGGTCGCCCAGCAGCGCCCCCCCGGTGAAGGGGGACGATGGGTCCACCGCCACGATCCCCACCCGCTCGTCGCGCTCGCGGTAGAGCATCGCGAGCTTGGAGGTGAGGGTGGACTTGCCCGCGCCCGGGGGCCCGGTGATCCCGATGCGCTGCGCGCGCCCCAGCTCCGCGTGAAGCTCGTGGAGGAGCCGCTCGAAGCCGGGGCGGGTGTCCTCCACCAGCGATATGGCGCGGGCCAGGGCCACTCGCTGCCCCGCGCGGAAGCGCTCGAGCAGCTCCTGCTGCTGCGGCGCGGCCTTGATGGTCTCGGTCATGGGGCGAAAGGTGCCGCGCGCGCGGGGGCACTGTCAAGGCGGCGGCGGCACAGAATCCCACACCACCGCCAGCCCCTGCACCTGGATCAGCCGCAGCGGCGGCAGCGGACGCCCCGCCGTGTCCGAGGCCGTGCTCCCGTAGCCGATGCGGGTGACGATCAGCTCGCCGCGCGCGCGCCCCTGCTCGTCCGTCAGGCTCACCCGCGCCTCGGACGGGGTCAGCGTGGTGGGCCCGGTGGAAGTTCCCTCGCACGACTCCAGCGGCTTCGCGCGGATGCGGCTCACCAGCGGGGCCAGGTCGGCGCGGACACGGCGGGCGCCCACGTCCACCCGCACGGCGGCCGGCTCCAGCGCGATGCGCGCGCCGCCTCTCACCGCCGCCTCCGCGGGGGCGCCCATCTCCGGCGAGTACGCGCGGTAGAGCGTTCCGGGGCGCAGGGGGATGGGAGCGTCTTCGGGGAGCTCGCCCCAGACCACCACTTCGTGCCGCACCCGGCAGCCTTCGCGGATCGCGAGGGCCTGGATCACCTCCTCGCCGTACTCGTACGCGCGCAGGTCCGCGCCCATCACCCGCCCGGCCGCCGCGGGCCCGTGCGCGCGGAACAGGTACTGGAGCGTCCCCGTGACGCGCTCGTAGCGCTCCGGGGGGAGCGTCACGCGCCCCGTGGAGGCCGCCTTCGGGGCCAGCAGGGGGCGCACCAGACGCCCGCCGCGCATCAACCCCGCGTCGTCGAGCGCGGAGCGCAGCCGGGCGCTCTGGTCGCGGCGCGACACGGCCTGCGCGCTCCACGGCCCCACCGACGCCAGCAGGAGCGCCGCCGCCAGCAGCGCGGGGACGAGCGCCAGCAGGGGAGGGCGGCGGCGGACGAGGCGCACCGTACCCACCACCGCCAGCACCAGCAGGGCCAGGAGGATGACGAAGCGCAGGTAGCGGAACTCCGTCCACCCGTACTGGTCCTGCCGCACGCCCACGGCCCAGATGGGGAGCGGCAGGAGGGGGAGGAGGAGCGCGGGAAAGGCGCGGATCAGGCGCCCCACCCCGCGCGATTCGGGGTCGTCCAGCAGCGGCTCCAGGAAGATGCCGCCCAGCAGCCCGCCCAGCCCCGCGAAGAGCACGATGGGGGAGAGGATGTTCTTCGGCAGGTCGCCCGTCGCGATCACCTTGACGGTGTAGGCGAAGAGGATCGCCAGGTACACCACCAGCACCACGGCGTACAGGTACCGCCCCACCCGGCGCACGGCCGTCAGCGGCACCGACGAGCGGTCCGCCACCTCGGCCGCCAGCGCCGGAACCCCTCCGGCCACCACCCAGGGCACCAGCGCGAAGAAGACGGCGCCCGCCAGGTCCTGGTACAGGTGGTCGGGCGCGTCCAGCTCGAAGAGCGAAGTCACGGCGGACACGGCCCCGGCGAGCGCCAGGTAGAGCGCCGCGCCGTAGAGCCCCACGGTGACGATGCGGGCCAGGAGGAGCGCGTCGAACCTCCAGAAGCGCCACCGCCGCGCGGCCTCGTCGCCGCCGCCGGCCAGCGGCACCAGGGTCAGCCCCAGCCAGGCCGCCGACACCAGCGCCGTCGCGCGCCACCTCTCCGACGCCAGGTCCGGATCGAAGATCCACGTCACGAAAGCGCCCGCGGCCAGCAGCGCCGCCGCCGTCGCGCCCCAGCGCGCCGCGGCGGAGATCACGCCGCGCGCGCGCAGCACGCTGGCCGCGAACACCAGCGGGAGGGCGATGACGGCGGCCATGAAGACGCGCACCCACCAGTCGTCCGCCGGCCGCTCCGCGCGCAGGTAGATCGAAAAGGTGACGGCCACGCACGCGCCGATCAGCACCTCGACGGGGGCATGGACGAACGCGTCGCGCGCGTCGCCGAGGTACGCGCGCAGTGCCGGGAGCTTCATGGCGGGATGGGGAGGGAGGAGAGGGGCGTGGTGGGAAGGTTATTCTGCTCCGCCCGCCCGCCCGGCGCAACCGTGCCGCCAAACAACAATCTCACACGGAGGCACAGAGGCACGGAGGAGGGGCGGCCGCGATGCAACGAAATTTTCCATCCGGGCGCGCAAACAGAAGGCGGGGCGGAGACGTAAACGGACGGTGAGTCGCACGTCGTTGCGAGGTCGCGAAAAAGCGAGGGGAGACGCCGGAAAGGGGCGGGCGGATATCTGCAACAATCTGTTACATCAGCAACGAAATTTTGCAGTAAACAGACGGCATACGGGTTGCCTTTCCCGCCGCCAGATGGAACCCACGCAGCACAACCCAAACGACGGCCCGCGGGCCAGGAGGAAGAGATGACCGCACTCTGGAACGAGTTCAAGAGCGACGAGTCCGGGCAGAGCCTGGTGGAGTACGGGTTGGTGATCGCCCTGGTGGCGCTCGCCGTCGTGGGGGCGCTGATCATCTTCAGCGGCAGGATCTCGGCGCTCTTCGGGCGCGTCGGCACGGCGCTGGATACCGCCGGCACCACGCCCAAGTAGACGCGGGGCGGCGTCGGACGCGGGATCCGGACGCCGGATGGACAAAAGAGCGACGGAAGGGGTGCTGCCTCCGGCTTCACACTGTGATGCTGGCACGTACCGCCCTGCGCTCCAAAATGGAGGCCTCATGCTTTCTCTCATCAACACGTCGGTCTTCATCGCCCTGATGGTCGTGGCCGCGGGCACCGACCTGCGCACGGGGCGCATTCCCAACAAGCTGACGGGAGCCGGTCTGGCGGCCGCCTTCATCCTCCTCGCCCCGAGCGGTCCCGCGGCGCTCTGGGGCGGGGTGGCGGGCGCCGCGCTCGCCTTCGCCCTCAGCTTCCCGCTGTTCGCGGCGCGGGCCATGGGGGGCGGCGACGTCAAGCTTCTCACCGTGGCGGGCGCGTTCCTGGGCACCGGCCGCGTGCTCCCGGCGCTGCTCATCACCGCGCTGGCGGGCGGCGCGCTGGCGCTGGCCGAGGCGGGGCGCCGCGGCGTGCTCCTCCCCGTTCTCTTCCGCTCGCGCGAGCTGGCCGGCCACCTGGCCACGCTGGGCCGCACGGGCGAGCGGGTCACGCTGGCCTCGCCGGGCGCCGTCACCATCCCGTACGGGGTGGCGATCGCCGCGGGGGCCCTGGCCGCGTGGTTCAGGTGAACACGGCGTGCCGCCTCGCCCGCGCCGAGCAGGGGCAGGCGCTGGTGGAGTTCGCGCTGGTGGTGCCGGTGCTCCTGCTGCTGGTGGTGGGGATCTTCGAGTTCGGACGCGCGTGGAACGCCCACCAGGCCGTGACCGACGCGGCGCGGGAAGGGGCGCGGGCGGCCGTGATCGCGGACCCGCTGATGACGGACGACTCGGTGAAGGCGGTGGTGCGCAACGCCCTCGCGCGCGCCTCGCTGGACGGGTCCAGGGCGGAGATCGAGCTCACGGGGGTCGGCGCGCTCACGGGCGAGCCGGCGCGGGTGGTGGTGAGGTATCCGTTCCACTTCGGCTTCCTGAAGCCGCTGGGCACGGTGCTGGGCAACGGGGGCACCGTCACCCTGGGGACGGCGTTCGTCATGCGCAACGAATGAGGCGGGAGCTATGAAAAGGCTGTGGCTGGTGATGGGGATGGCGCTCGCGTCCGGCGGCGGCGCGGCGTACCTGGCGGCGGGCTACCTGCAGCCGGCCCCGGCCTCGGCCGCGCGGGCGGAGCCGCCGGGCAACCGCGTGGCCGTGGCGGCGCGCGACCTCCCCGCCGGCGCCATCGTGGGCCCCGCCGACGTGAGGCTGGTGCAGTGGCCCGCGGACGCGCTGCCGGCCGGCTACGCGCGCACCGCCGCCGAGGTGGTGGGGCGCGGCCTGGTGACCCCGCTGCGCGAGAACGAGCCGCTCATGGACGGGAAGCTGGCCCGGCGGGACGCGGGCGGCGGGCTCCCCATCCTGATCCCCGACGGGATGCGCGCCGTGAGCGTGCGGGTGGACGAGGTGATCGGCGTGGCCGGCTTCGTCACCCCCGGCACCCGGGTGGACGTCCTGGCCACCCTCCCCAACACGGGCGAGCGCGTGGCGGGCACCCGCCTGGTCCTGCAGAACGTTCAGGTGCTTGCCGCCGGGCAGTCCATCGCCCGCGACACGGAGGGGAAGCCGCAGACGGCCGCCGTCATCACCCTGCTGGTGCTCCCGGAGCAGGCGGAGATCGTAACCCTGGCCTCGGCCGAGGGGCGCATCCAGCTGGCGCTGAGGAACACGCTGGACGGCACACAGGTGAGCACGGGCGGCGCGCGCACCACCGGGCTGCTGGGAGCCGCGCCGGAGACGAGGGCGGCGCGCCCCACCACGCGCGCCGCCACCGAGCAGCCGCGGGCCCGCACGGGGCCCAGCGTCGAGATCTTCCGGGGGAGCAGCCGCTCCGTCACCACCTTCTAAGCGGGCGAGGGTCCATGCGCTACCACCATCCCATCCGACGCCGCCACATGACGGCACGGGCCGCCGGGCGCCTCCTGGTGCTGGCGGCGGGGATGCTCGCGCTCCCCCGCCCCGCCGCCGCGCAGGCCGCCCCCGCCCAGCGGGTGGTGCAGGCCTCCGAGCGCGTGGTGATCGTGGCGCGCGGGCAGACGGCCATCCTCCTGCAGCCCGTCGCCCTTCAGCGGCTCTCCATCGCCGATCCGGAGGTGGCGGAGATCTTTGCCGTGTCGCCGCAGGAGATCCTGGTGAACGGCAAGAAGCTGGGCACCACCAGCCTGATGCTGTGGGACGCCAGCGGCGCGCGCCGCCTGTACACGGTGGAGGTTACGCCGGACGTGCGCGCGCTGGAGCAGACGCTGAGGACGCTCTTCCCCTCCGAGCGGCTCACGGTGCTCGCCAGCGGCAGCAGCGTGGTGCTCTCCGGCACCATCAGCAGCGCGGGGGTCGCCCGCCGCATCCTGGAGGTCGCGGGCGGGTCGGGCGCCACGGTCGTCAACAACCTCTTGGCGCCTGCCGCGCCGCAGGTGCTGCTGCAGGTGCGCTTCGCCGAGGTCACGCGCACCGCCGTTCAGGAGCTGCGCACGCAGATCGGGGTGGGGGTCGGCGGCAACGGCGGGCGGGACGACCAGGGAGTGGTGCAGACCCTTTCCGACGGGCTGGTGCGCGCCTTCCTCCTGGGCGGCAACGCGCGCATCGAGGCCACCATCCAGGCGATGCAGTCGCGCGGGCTCTTCCGCAGCCTGGCCGAGCCCAACCTGCTGGCGCTGGACGGGCAGGAAGCCTCGTTCCTGGCCGGCGGCGAGTTCCCCTTCCCCGTCCTCCAGGGCGGCGGAAACGACGCCACCGTCACCATCATCTGGAAGGAGTTCGGAGTCCGCCTGCGCTTCAAGCCCACGGTGGTGGGCGACGGCACCATCCGGCTCCGCATCGCGCCCGAGGTGTCGTCGCTGGACTACTCCAACTCGCTGAGGATCGAGGGCTTCCAGATCCCCTCGCTGCTCACCCGCCGCACGGAGACCGAGGTCGTGCTTCGCGACGGGGAGTACCTGGCCATCGCGGGGCTCCTCAACAACGTGCTGGAGCAGAACACCTCGCGCATCCCGCTGCTGGGCGACCTGCCGGTGCTGGGCACGCTCTTCCGCTCGCGCAACGCGCGGCAGGGGCGCACCGAGCTGCTGGTGCTGGTGTCGCCGCGCGTGGTGCAGGCCAGCACGGCGCCGCAGCCGGTGCCCACGGGCGAGCCCGCCAACTGGGAGTGGGACCGCTCGATGCGCGACGCGCAGGGCGCCGCGCAGCCCGCCGCGCCCCGCACCACCCCGCGCTGAGGAGGAAGCCATGCCACGCATCCGCTCCCGGCTGAACGACCGGCAGGGCTCGGCCCTGGTGCTCCTGGTGCTGGCCATGGTGGGGGTCCTCTCGCTGATGGCGCTGGCGGTGGACCTGGGGATGCTGCGCGCCGCCCACGGCGAGGCGCAGCGCGCCGCCGACGCCGCCGCGCTGGCCGGGGCCTCGGCCTTCATGGAGATGGCCCCCGACGTGGCCCCGTCCGCCGCGCGCCAGCGGGCGCTGGACTACGCCGCCCGCAACTCGCTGCAGGGCGTGGCCGTCTCGGCCGGCGAGACGACGGTGGAGGTGCTCCCCCTGCTCAGGCGCGTGCGCGTGAAGGTGAGGAGGCCGGCGATCTCCACCTGGTTCGCGCGAGTATTCGGGGTGACGAGCGCCGCCGTGAGCGCGCGCTCCGCCGCCCACGCCACCCGCGCCCCCAGCTCGCGCTGCGTGAAGCCGTTCGTTCCGCCCGACCTGTGGGCCGAGATGGACGACGACCGCAACAAGAACGGCGAGTGGGACCCGTGGGAGGACTGGGAGTACGAGCCGGACCGGGGCGACTTCTACAACCCCGGCGGCGCCTCGGCCACCTCCACCCGCCCGGAGACGGGGTACGGCAGCACCTACCGCGGTCCCAAGCAGGACCGCGGGCGCAAGATCCTGCTCAACGCAAGCTCGCTCCCCGGCTTCGCCAACCTGTGGGCCATGCCCGACGGGGACTGGGGCCTGGACATCGGCGGCGCTGCGCTGCGCGAGAACATCCGCGGATGCAACGCGACCCCCATCGGGCTCGGCATCCCCTACAAGCTGCAGAGCGGGATCAAGACGGGCCCCGTCTTCCAGGGGATCGGCGACCTGATCGCCCGCGACCCGGGCGCGCGCTGGGAGGAGTCCACGGGCGAGGTGGTGGGGTCGCGCTACGCGGACTGGATGGACAGCCCCCGCGTGATCCGCGTTCCGCTCTACGACCCCACCGAGCTTACCTCCAAAAAAGACGAGGTCCGGTTCACCAAGTTCGCCTGGGTGTTCCTGGAGCCGCTCAGCGGCAACACCGATCCGGTGGCCGCGCGCTTCGTGGAGATCGTCCGCGTCCTTCAACTGGTGGAATGATGAGCTTCTCAGCACCCTCCGCCACGGCGCTCCTCAGGAGCGCGCTGATCTCCACCGACGAGGCCTTCCGCGGCCGCGTGCGGGAGATCGTACGGCCAGAGCGGGGGATCGCGCCCCCGCTGGAGCTCACGGTGCCCTTTACGGAGCTGGGCGACGGGCACCTGAAGGCGCTCCGCGAGGCCGCCCCCGAGGTGATCTTCCTGGACCTGGGGGC
>DASVSA010000280.1:0-26304 GCA_036388335.1 Longimicrobium sp.
GTCCACGCTGACGCTGCTGGACGGCGGGCGGCAGTTCTTCAAGAGCGCCGCCGGTCCCGACATGCCTCCGCTGCGGGAGACGCCGCTCGACTACTCGCTCTGCCAGCAGACCGCCGCGGCCGGCGTCACGCTGGCGGTGGCCGACACGACGGTGGACCCGCGCACGGAGGCGTGCCTGGCGGTCACCGACCTGGGGGTGCGCGCCTACGCGGGCGTGCCGCTGGTGACCGCCGACGGGTACACGCTGGGCACCCTGTGCGCGCTGGACTGGACCCCGCGCTCCTGGAGCCACGCCGACATGGAGACGCTGGTGGACCTGGCGGCGGTCGCTGTGGCGGAGATCGAACGGCGGCGGAAGGGTGCGCCGCCGGAGCGCGTGGTCCCTGAGCTGCGCGCCACCGACGGGCTCGTGCGGGTGATGCTCCAGCAGTCGCTGGCGGGGATCTTCGTGGTGCAGGACCAGCGCTTCCGCTACCTCAACCCGCGGCTGGCCGAGATCTTCGGGCGGGAGCAGGACTGGATGCAGGACCGCAGGGTGTGGGACGTGATCCACCCCGCCGACCGCGAGAACGCCGAGGAGTACGCGCGCGGCCAGGTGTACGGCCCGCCGCGCGCCACCCACTACGAGCTCCGCGGCATCCGCGCGGACGGCGAGACGCTGTCGCTGGAGATCTTCGCGGCGCGGGCGGAGGTGGAGGGGAACCCCGCCGCCGTGGGGCTGGTGCTGGACGTGTCCGAGCGGGTACGGGCCGAGCGCGACCGCGAGGAGGCGGTGGCCGCGCGCGACCGCTTCTACGCCATGGCCAGCCACGAGCTGCGCACGCCGGTCAGCGCCATGATGCTCTACAACGAGCTCCTGCTGAGCGACGCGTACGGCCCCCTCCGACGCGAGCAGCACGAGGCGCTGGAGCGCTCCCAGCGCTGCGCCGCCGAGCTGCTGGAGCTGATCAACGACCTGCTGGACCTCTCCAAGCTGGAAGCGGGGAAGATGGAGTTCCGCATGGAAGAGGTGGAGCTGGTGGAGCTCGCCGAGCGCGCCGTGGCCGCGGTGGAGGTGCTTGCCGCCGAGCAGGAGTGCGAGGTGGTGATCGACGCCGCCGAGCGCCCCCTGCGGGTGACGGGCGACGGCCGCCGCACCCGCCAGGTCCTCCTCAACCTCCTGAGCAACGCCGTGAAGTACGGCCAGGGCCGCCCGGTTCACGTGCGGGTGCTGCGCGAGGGCACGGGCGCCGTGGTGGAGGTGAGCGACTCCGGCCCGGGCATCCCCGCCGCCGACCTGTCGCGCATCTTCGACGACTTCGTGCGCCTGGACGACGCGCCGGGGCAGGGCACCGGCCTCGGCCTCCCCATCGCCCGCCGCCTGGCGCAGCTGCTGGGCGGCTCGCTGGAGGTGACGTCGATCGTCGGCGAAGGCAGCACGTTCCGCCTGATCCTGCCCGGCTGAAGTTCTCCTCCGTGCCTCTGTGCCCCTGTGTGAGATCCCCCTATCTCGTTTCGAGAACGTAGCTTGGCGAAACGTTGTCAGGATGTGGCTAAGTCGTTATATTGTGCGGCTTAGCGATATCGGCAGCGGGTCTCCAATTCCGAAAAGAGGTGGCCTTTGATCCAGATCTCCGACACCCTGAAGACGCCGCTCGACTACGCCCGCCTCCCGCGCGAGGAGCTGGCCGAGCGGATCCGCCGCCGGAAGACGGAGCTGAACGCCGTCATCCTCGGCCACAACTACCAGCGTGTGGAGATCCAGGAAGTCAGCGACTACCTGGGCGATTCGCTCGGCCTGTCGCAGGAGGCCGCGCGCACCGACGCGGACGTGATCGTCTTCTGCGGCGTGCACTTCATGGCCGAGACGGCCAAGATCCTGTCGCCGGGCAAGACGGTGCTGATGCCCGACCTGCGCGCCGGGTGCCCCATGGCGGACTTCGTCACGGGCGACGCGCTGCGCCGGCTCAAGGCGCAGTACCCGGGCGCCGTGGTGGTGGCGTACGTCAACTCGACGGCCGAGGTCAAGGCGGAGTCGGACATCAGCTGCACCTCGGCCAACGTGGTGCAGGTGATCGACACCATCCCCGCGGACCGCACCATCCTGCTGGTGCCGGACCGCAACCTGGCGCGCTACGCCGCGGAGCGCAGCGGGCGCCCGTACGTGATCGCCGGGCGCGAGGTCGGCGAGGTGAAGCCCGGCTCCATCGTGGCGTGGGATGGCTACTGCTACGTTCACGACGACTTGGTGCTGGACGAGCTGGCCGAGGCCAAGCGCAAGCACCCGCGCGCGCTTGTCGTCATCCACCCCGAGTCGCGCGCCGAGCTGCTGGCGCAGGCGGACGTGGTGGCATCCACCGCCAGGATGGTGGACATCGCGGAGCAGAACGAAGAGGTGATTTTCGGCACGGAGCGCGGCATCGTGGACCGCCTCAAGGCCCGCTTTCCAGACAAGACGCTGGTGCCCCTCTCCGGCGCCGCCATCTGCGGGAACATGAAGGTCAACACGCTGGCCAAGCTGGCCTGGTGCCTGGACCACCAGCAGCACGAGCTGGTGCTGGACGAGGACGTGCGCACCCGCGCCGAGCTCTCGCTGCGCCGCATGCTGGACCTCAACCAGGGCTGGGCCGCCCCGTCGGCCGAAGAGGCCGCGCTGGAGGAAGCCGGCCTGCGCAAGACCGGCTGCGGCTGCGCCTGAACTACGATCTCACACAGAGACACAGAGGCACAGAGAAGACGGTTTTCTCTGTGCCTCTGTGCCTCTGTGTCTCTGTGTGAGCCCCGCTGTTTCCTTTCCCCTGCCATCCGTGCACCTCACCCTCCTCGCCGTCGCAGGCCCGCTCGACTTCGGCCTCACGGGCCTCCTCGCATCCATCGCCGCGCCGCTGGCAGAGGCGGGGATCAGCATCTTCGCCATCTCCACCTTCGACACGGATTACGTGCTGGTAAAGGCCGAGAAGCTGGATGATGCGGCGGATGCGCTGCGGCGCGCGGGGCACCGAATCCACGCTCCCTAAATCCCGGGGCGTTTCTTTTGCGGCTGTCCTCCGGCACCGTCCGTCCCCCGCGCTCACTCCGAGGATCAATGATGCGGTGTCGTCTCCTCTTCGCCACGCTCTTGCTCGCGGTGTCGCCCGGCACCGTCTCCGCGCAGCGGAGCGGGACGACGGTCGTCGAGATCCTCGGCCTGCGCACGTGGACGCGGCAGATGGTGGAGGACTCGGTGGCGAAGTACCAGCCGGGGATCTCGCTGGCCGATCACGCCTGCGCCGTGATCCTGCGCGATTCGGTCGGCTTTGCCGACGCGGCGTCGCTGGTCATGTCCACGGGCGGCGACACCACCTGGGCCGTGCTGCCGGTGGTGGAGCCCGGCCTCCGGGACCGGGTGCGGTACCGCACCTATGGCGCGGACCGGCCGAAGCTGGCCGCGTGGGCCGGGCTCTTCGCGATCCTCGAAGCGGATCGTGCCGCGATGAACGCCCTCCAGCACCCGGCGGTGCTGCTGGGTGAGGCGGATTCCGCGTTCGCCCGCCCCGTCCCCGCGAGCACGCTGGAGCTGAGGCGCAGGCTCCGCCGCCACAATTCGCCGCGCGATTGGGCGCTAGCCCGCAACGCGATCCTCACCGACGGGAGCCCTCAGAACCGCACGGCCGCGGCTCTCGTCCTCAGCAACTTCGCGCATCGCGACTCGGCGTACTACGTGCTGGCCGAGGGGCTCCGCGTCTCGGATTCCGGCGCCATGGCCGCGGGGATGGTGCTCTCCGCGCTCGCTCGCCACGATCCCCGGCGCGTCGACTGGCGCCCCGCCGAGGACGCGCTGACGGCGCTGGTGGGAGGCACCAACCTCTTCGTGTACACCGGCGTCCTGGACCTTCTCGCCGCCACTCAGGTCGATCCCGTGCTGGGCCGCCGGCTCGCGCGGGCGAACCCTGTGCTGCTGATGGACCATCTGGCGGCAAAGAACCCGTTCTCCCCGCCACCGGCCCACCGCTTCCTCGTCCAAATCCGCGGGCAGGATCTCGGCCGCGACCCGGCTGCGTGGAGCGCGTGGCTCTCGAGGGGCTGAGAGATCCTCTCTGTGTCTCTGTGCCTCTGTGTGAGGCCTCTGTTTCTTTTCCATCCATGAGCGAGGCGGATATGGCGGAAGGACTTCTGGCGGTGGGGAGCGAGGCTCCCGTGTTCGAGGCGCAGACGACGGACGGGTCGAAGGTGTCGCTCCCCAGCTTCCGGGGGCAGAGCGCGGTGCTGCTGATGTTCTATCCCGAGGACGACACGCCCGGCTGCACGCGGCAGATGTGCACCGCGCGCGACGAGAGCGCGGACTACACGGCGGCCGGCATCGTTCGCTTCGGCGTGAACCCGGGCTCGCTGGACAGCCACCGCGACTTCGCGTCCAAGTACTCGCTGGACTTCCCGCTGATCGTGGACACCAGCGCGGAGATCGCCAGCGCGTACGGCGTGCTGCGCGATGAGGGCGGCGTGGGGCGCGCCACCTACCTGATCGACCGGGAGGGCCGCATCGCGTACGCGGCTCCGGGCGCGCACGGGTTCGCGGAGATCGCGGAGGCGGCCGGTGTCTGATCCGCGCGGGGAGCTCGTGGTCCGCACCTTCACGGGCGGGCCGTTCACCCAGAACAGCTACCTGGTGACCTGCGCGCGCACCGGCTCCGCCATCCTGGTGGACGCCGGCGCCGCCGCGCCCGAGGCCATCGAGGCGGCGCGTGCGACCGGCGCGACCATCGAGGCCATCGTCCTCACGCACGCCCACATCGACCACGTGGACGGGCTGGCGCAGGCGAAGCGCGAGACGGGCGCCCCCATCTACCTTCACCCGGCCGACGGCCCGCTCTACGCCAACGCGCCCATGCAGGCCCAGTGGTTCGGGCTGCACATGGACCCGCTCCCGCCCGTGGACCACGAGCTGGCGCACGGCGGCACGGTGGCGGTGGGCGACTGCGCGCTGGCGGTCCGGTTCACGCCGGGGCACGCGCCCGGGCACGTGATCCTGGTGGGCGATGGAGTGGCGCTGGTGGGCGACGTGATCTTCATGGGCTCCATCGGGCGCACGGACCTCCCCGGCGGCGACCTGCAGACGCTGATGAAGTCCATCCGCGAGGAGATCCTGACGCTTCCGGACGCGACGACGCTCTACAATGGACACGGTCCGCCCACCACGGTGGGACACGAGCGGGTGACGAACCCGTTCATCACGGGCGTGTACGGCGGGTCCAGCTTCGCCTGAGCCCTCGCACAGAGACACGGAGGCACGGAGATAAGTTCATCTCCGTGCCTCCGTGTCTCTGTGTGAGCCCCGTTGTTGTTTGCCGGACGATTCCCTATCTTCGCGCCGCCGAAACCCAGGAGCCCCGGTGAACCAACCCGCGCGTGTCGCAGTCCTCGCCTCCGGCGGGGGAAGCAACCTGCAGGCGCTGATCGACCGCTTCCACGCGCCGCCGTCGCCCGTGCAGGTGTCGCTGGTGGTGGCGAGCCGCGCGGGGATCGGCGCGCTGGCGCGTGCGGAGCGCGCCGGGATCGCCGCCGTGGTGGTGGATGCGCGCCAGCATGGCGCGGAGCTGGCGGCACGGCTCCTGGAGGCGCTGGATGCCCATCGCATCGACCTGGTGGTGCTGGCGGGATACCTGTCGCTGGTGCCGGCGGAGGTGGTGGAGCGCTTCCGCGGGCGCATGCTCAACGTCCACCCCGCGCTGCTGCCGGCGTTCGGCGGACAGGGGATGTACGGGATGCGCGTGCACCGCGCCGTGATCGAGTCCGGCGCGCGCGTCTCCGGCGCCACGGTGCACCGCGTGGACGACCGCTACGACGAGGGCGAGATCGTGGCGCAGTGGCCCGTGCCGGTGCTCCCGGGCGACACGCCGGAGACGCTGGCGGCACGCGTGCTGGCGGTGGAGCACCGCATCCTCCCGCTGGCCGTGGAGGCGCTGGCGCGCGGCATCCCGCCGCACCCGGCGCCCGGCGGCCCGCTCTGCTTCGACCTGGTCCCATCGCCCGCGCCCCCCGAGGCGTCGGTGCGCGTGACGCTTCCCCCTCTACGGAGCTGATCCAAGCGCATGCCGCGAGCATTGCTTAGCGTATCGGACAAGACCGGCCTCCTCCCCTTCGCGCGCGCGCTGGCCGAGCGCGGCTGGACGCTGCTCTCCACGGGCGGCACCGCGCGCGCACTGCGCGAGGGCGGCCTGCAGGTGACGGAGGTGAGCGAGGTCACCGGCCATCCCGAGATGATGGACGGCCGCGTGAAGACGCTTCATCCCGCCGTGCACGCGGGGCTCCTGGGCCGCCGCGAGAACGCCGGCGACATGGAGCAGATGCGGGCGCAGGGCTACGAGCCCATCGACCTGGTGGCCGTCAACCTCTACCCCTTCCGCGAGACGGTGGCGCGCCCGGGCGTGACCATGGAAGACGCCATCGAGAACATCGACATCGGCGGCCCGTCGATGCTGCGCTCCGCGGCCAAGAACCACGCGAGCGTCTGGGTGGTGGTCGATCCGGCGGACTACGACGCGGTCCTCGCGGGCCTCGACGGCGACGACGCGCTGCGCCGCCGCCTCGCCGTGAAGGTCTTCGCCCACACTTCGTCGTACGACCGCGCCATCGCGGAGTACCTGGGCGGTGATGCGGGCTTGATGACCATCGAGTTGGAAAAGGTGCAGGACCTCCGCTATGGCGAGAACCCGGACCAGCGCGCGGTGTTCTACCGCGACACGGCCGCGGGGGGAGCCGGGCTGGCGGCGATGAAGCAGCTGAACGGCAAGGAGCTGTCGTTCAACAACTTGCTGGACGTGGACGCCGCGCTCCTGGCCGTCTCCGCGTGGGAGGGCGAGGCGCTGGCGGCGTGCGCCATCGTCAAGCACACCACGCCCTGCGGAATCGCGGTGGGCGCCGACGGAGCCGAGGCGTACCGCAAGGCGCTCTCGACGGACCCGACCAGCGCGTTCGGGTCGGTGATCGCCTTCAACGTGGAGGTCACGGAGCAGGCGGCCACGCTGCTGCGCCCGAACTTCGTGGAGGCCATCGTCGCACCCTCGTTCGCCGAGGGTGCGCTGCGGCTGCTGGGCGAGAAGAAGAACCTGCGCCTCCTCACCATACCGGCCGGTAGCGGCGGGGCGGGGGAGATGGACTTCAAGCGGGTGCGCGGCGGATTCGTGGCGCAGGACCGCCTGGCGATGAGCTTCCCGGAAGACGCGTGGAGCGTCGCCACCGAGCGCGCCCCGACAGCGGAGGAGATGGACGACCTGCGCTTCGCCTGGCGCGCCGTGGCGACGGTGAAGTCCAACGGCATCCTCCTGGCGCGCGGCGGGATGGCCGTGGGGATCGGCGCGGGCCAGATGAGCCGCGTGGACTCCTCGCGCATCGCCGTGCTCAAGGCGCGCGACAACGGCTTCGGCCTCACGGGCGCGGCCCTCGCCTCCGACGCGTTCTTCCCCTTCCGCGACGGCGTGGACGCGGCCGCGGCGGCGGGAGTGCGGGCCATCATCCAGCCCGGCGGCTCCGTGCGCGACGACGAGGTCATCGCCGCCGCCAACGAGCACGGGATCGCGATGGTATTCACGGGGCGGAGGCTGTTCAGGCACTGAGTTTCTCACACAGAGGCACGGAGACACAGAGGAGAACTTCTCTCTGTGTCTCCGTGCCTCTGTGTGAGATTGCAGTTTCGCCGGCCCGCGCCTACTTTGCGCAACAACCAGGGAAACAGGAAAAAATCGTGCGGGGGCTGATCTTCGACCCGTTCAGCGGGATCAGCGGCGACATGACCGTCGCCGCGCTGCTGGACGTGGGACTGCCACTGGAGTGGCTGCAGGGGTTCGTGGCGGGGCTCGGGCTGGGCGACATCCGGGTGGGCTCCGAAAAGGTGCAGAGGAAGGGGATCGCGTGCACGCGGCTGGTGCTGGAGCTGCCGCACGAGCACGCGCACCGCCACCTCCACCACGTGGTCAAGATCATCGAGGGCACCGGCGTTGCCCCCGAGACCAGGGACCGCGCGGTGCACGCCTTCACGCTCCTGGCGGACGCGGAGGCGGAGGTGCACGGCACCACGCGCGAAAAGGTTCACTTCCACGAGGTGGGGGCGCTGGACGCCATCGTGGACATCCTCTCGGCCATGGCCGGGTGCGCGGAGCTGGGGATCACCGAGTTCTACACGCGTCCCGTGACGCTGGGGCGCGGGTGGGTGGACATCGCGCACGGCAACTTCCCTCTGCCGGCGCCCGCCACCCTCAAGCTGCTGGGCGGCATCCCGGTGCGCGACCCGGACTTCGAGGGGGAGTGCACCACGCCCACGGGGGCCGCCATCCTGCAGGCGCTCACCGCGGGGGCCACGGCGCCCGTGTCGTTCACGCCCCTGGCCAACGGCTTCGGCGCGGGGACGCGCGACCCGCAGGACCGGCCCAACTGCCTGCGGGTGATCCTGGTGGAGCCCCAGGGCGGCGACACGGAGAGCGTGGTGGTGATCCAGTGCGACGTGGACGACCTGCCGCCCGAGTACGTGCCGCCCCTGATGGACGCGGTGATGGCGGCGGGGGCGCTGGACTGCACGGCGGTGCCGGTGGTGATGAAGAAGGGGCGGCCCGGCGTGCGCATCGAGGCGCTGGCGCACCCCGGGCGGCGGGAAGCGGTGGCGGGGGCGCTGTTCCACGCCGGGTCCACCATCGGGGTGCGCTACTGGGCGGCGGAGCGGCGCACACTGCCGCGCCGGATGGAGACCGTGAACTGGCGCGGGCAGGAAGTTCGCGTGAAGCGCTCGCAGCTTCCCGGTGGGGGCGAGCGCGCCAAGCCGGAGTTTGAAGACGTGGCGCGTGCCGCGGCGGCGCTGGGGATCACCCCGCTCGCCGCCTACCGCGCCCTGCTGGCCGAGGGCGTCGCCGCCGAGGGATGACCGCGGCGCCCGGCCGAGACCGCTCCCTGCGGGGGCGGCACCTTTCCCAACCACGGAGGACGGAGATGAAGATCGATCGTGGGCTGATCCTGGCCGCCGGTGTCGCGGTCGCGGCGAGCGCCTGCGCCAGCGCGGCGGCGGGCGGCGGAGCGGGTGCGGCCGCCCCCGAGGCGGCTGCCGCTTCCGCGCTCCCGCAGGTGCAGTGCGCCTCCGGCGCGCCCACCGTGACGGCGTTCGCCACGGCTTCGCAGGCGGCGCTCAACCGTACGCTCGTCATCCGCGGCGAGGCGGCGAACGCCTTCTACACCACCGCGCAGGAGCAGGCGCGCCAGGGGATCGCTTCGGACCCCAACAACCCGCTCCACTACTACCTGCTGGGGCAGGCGGCGCTCTCCACCAACAACTACCTGGCGGCCGACAGCGCCTTCCGCCGCACGGTGCAGCTGTGCCCGCAGTTCGCCGGCGAGGTGGACCCGCTCCGCCTCCGCGCCGCGCAGACGGTGTTCAACACGGGCGTGGAAGCGTTCAACCGCCAGGACACGGCCGCCGCGCTCGCGCAGTGGTCCACGGCGGCGACGCTCTACGACCGCTTCCCGCAGGCCTCCTTCAACCAGGCCGTGGTGTACGCGGGCCGCAACGACGCGGCGCGCGCCGCGGCGGCGTACCGCACCACCCTTGCCGCCCTGGAGCGCACCCCGGCCGACACGGCGACCGCCGCCGAGATGGCGGAGATGCGCGCCTCCAGCATGTCGGGGCTGGTGGGCGTGGGCGCTCAGCTCTTCGCGGCCAACCAGTTCGCGCAGGCGGCCGAGATCTTCAACGAGGTCCACCGCGCCGACCCCAACAACCGCGACGCCTGGTACAACCACGCCCTCTCGCTGTACAAGCTGGAGCGCTGGCAGGACCTGGTGCCCGTGGCCACGCGCCTGGTGCAGATCGACCCGCTCAACTACAACGGGCGCATCATCCTGTTCAACGCGTACAAGGGCCTGTCGGACGCGGCCAAGACGGCGCGCAACACGGCGGTGGAGACCACCAACCGCCAGCTCGCGCTCAGCACGCTGACGGCCGCCGACGCCCTGCCGGTGCAGATCAACGAGCTGCAGCTCACCACCCTGGAGGGCGGCGCCCGCCTGGCGGGGACCGTCACCGGCGCCACCGCCGCCGCGGGGACGCCGGTGCGGCTTGAGTTCACCTTCTTTGGCCCCACGGGCCCGGTGGGCACACAGACGGTGACGGTGAACGCGCCGGCCAAGTCCGCCACCACGCCCATCGAGGTACGGCTCAACACGACGTCGCCCGTCACCGGGTGGAGCTACCGCGTCGCAAGCTGAACGGAATCTCACACGGAGACACAGAGGCACAGAGATGACTTCATCTCTGTGCCTTTCTCGTGGCGAAGCGCACGGTTCTTGCGCTCCCCGCCGATATTTCCATAGGGATTACACGCGGAGAGGAGCCGGATTGACGACCGTCAACGAGATCGCGGAAGAGGGCTTCCGCTGCGACAGGTGCGGGCAGGAGTTCGCGAGCGACGACAGCTGCCCGCGCTGCGGAAAGCTGAGGAGGGAGGTGCCCTGCGACGCGGACGCGTCCCGGAACGCCGGCTTCCGCTGCGTGATCTGCAGGCGGACGGTGTGCGAGCACCTCCCCGAAGACAACCATCCCGCGCTGTGCGAGGAGCACCGCACGGTGCCGGTGATCGAAGGGTGGGCCCAGGTGTACACCACTGCATCGGAGATCGAGGCGCAGCTCATCGTGGAGAACCTGCGCGCGGAGGAGATCGACGCGCAGCTCTACAGCCAGTCTGACCGCTCGTTCCCGGTGGACCTGGGCGAGCTGAGCATCGACCGGGTGCTGGTGCCGGTGTGGGAGTACGGCGCCGCGCTTGAGCTGATCCACGCGCACATGGACCGGGAGGGGGAGGTGGGGTTCGCCTGCCCGTCGTGCGGCGAGGTGTACGAGCCGGGGCAGACGACGTGCGCCTCCTGCGGGGCCGCGCTGGCCGGGTAGCCGCGCGGTTCGTTGACGCGGCCGGTGAGGGGCGCCATATTCGCCCGTCCCGGCCGCGGGGCCGCGAGCGGTTCCCGGAGACAGCGCCGGAGCCGCTTTTTTAGTACTGATGAACGAAGGGGAACGGGGAATGGGGAACGGGGAACGGTAACAACCAGGTTTTTACCGTTTCCCGTTCCCCATTCCCCGTTCCCCACTCCCTGAGCTCTGGTATAGACGTGAAGCTTCCCGTTGTAGCCGTCGTCGGCCGCCCCAACGTGGGCAAGTCCACCTTCTTCAACCGCGTCATCGGCGAGCGGGTGGCGATCGTGGAAGACCGGCCGGGCGTGACCCGCGACCGCAACTTCTACCGCACCGACTGGAACGGGCGGCAGTTCTACCTGGTGGACACCGGCGGGATGGTGGAGGGCTCCGACGAGCCCATGGACCGCCTCATCCGCGACCAGGTGCTCACCGCCATCGAGGAGGCCGACGTGCTGGTGCTGGTGGTGGACGTCAAGACCGGCGCCCATCCCCTGGACTACGCCATCGCCGAGATCCTGCGCAAGACGCAGAAGCCCGCCATCCTCCTGGTCAACAAGGTAGACAACCTGGGGAACCCCAACGCCGTGGGGCACCACGACTTCTGGGACATGGGCCTGGGCGAGCCGCTCCCCATGTCGTCGCTCAGCGGCAAGGGGAGCGGCGACATCCTCGACGCCATCGTGGGGCACCTTCCCGAGGTGGAGGGCGAGGAGGAGACGGCGCTTCGCGTGGCGGTCATCGGCAAGCCCAACGTGGGGAAGTCGTCGTTCGTCAACCGCCTGCTCGGCGAGGAGCGGCTGGTGGTGAGCGACGTGGCGGGCACCACCCGCGACGCCATCGACACCCCCATGCAGTACCACGGGCAGACGCTGATCTTCGTGGACACGGCGGGGCTGCGGCGGCAGAGCAAGATCGACGACGGGGTGGAGTTCTACTCCTCCATCCGTACCGAGCGCGCCATCAGCCGCGCCGACGTGTGCGTGCTGATGATCGACGCCACCGAGCCCATCGCCGTGCAGGACCTCAAGATCGCGGAGAAGGCGTGGGAGGCCGGGTGCGGGCTGGCGCTGGTGGCCAACAAGTGGGACCTGGTGGAGAAGGAGACGCAGAGCGCTCCCAACTACGAGAAGGAGATCCGCAACCGCGCCCCCTTCCTCAAGTGGGTCCCCATCCTCTTCACCAGCACGGTGACGGGGCAGCGCGTGTACAAGACGCTGGACCTGATCCTGTCCGTGCAGGAGCAGCGGATGAGGCGCATCGCCACGCACGAGGTCAACGAGGTGCTGCGCTCGCTGGTGATGAAGGCCAAGCCGCCCCACCACCACGGCCATCCGGTCAAGTTCCTGTACGGCACGCAGGTGGCGGTGGCGCCGCCCACCATCGTGCTCTGGGTGAACCACCCGGAGGGGGTGATGGAGAGCTACGAGCGCTACCTGCAGAACGGCTTCCGCGACGCGTGGGGCTTCTCGGGCGTGCCCATCCGCATCAACCTCCGCCAGCGGGGGGAGGAGGCGGAGTGATGCCACCTCCGCGTCCCGCAACGATCCACCCGACCTGCGCCGATCTATCGGTGAGTGACGCCGGAACCGCGGCCGGGCGAGTAAACTCGCGGCAACGACAGCACGAAGTCCGCCTCCGCGGACTGGATCTTCAGGATCAGGCGAAACCGTACAGTCCCCGCAGGGGGACTTCGTGTAGTTGTTGCAGCGAATTCATTCGCCCGCAACACGAGGGCCCGCAACACCCGGGTCCGGCATGAGCCCCTGGCTGCTTTTGGCGGCGGCGTACCTGTGGGGGGCGATCCCCGCCAGCTATCTCGCCGGCAGGTCGCGCGGCATCGACCTGCGCCGTCACGGCAGCGGCAACCTGGGCGCCACCAACACCTTTCGCGTGCTGGGCGCCAAGGTTGCGGCGCCCGTGATGGTGTTCGACATCCTCAAGGGCTTCCTCCCCGTGCTCCTCTTCCGCCGGTGGGACGGCGCGGCGGACTGGCGCTGGGAGCTGGCGTACGGCGCGGCGGCTATCGTGGGGCACGTCTTTCCCGTGTACATGGGCTTCAAGGGCGGCAAGGGCGTGGCCACCGCGGCCGGGGTGTTCCTGGCGCTGGCGCCGCTCGCCATCGGCGTGGCCATCGTCACCTGGCTGGCGGTGCTGACGGTCACGCGCATGGTGTCCGCGGCGTCGCTGGCGGGAGCGGTGGCGCTCTCCGTGGTGCTGGCGGTCACGCCGGCGCCGGGCGGCCACGTGGAGATCCGCTGGCTGGGATGGGCCATCGCCGCGTTCGTGGTCTTCGCCCACCGCTCCAACGTGGGACGGATCATGCGCGGCGAGGAGCCCCGCTTCCGGCGGGGGAAGGAGCCCGAGGCCACCGTGGCCGCCGCGGCCATCGTCGCAGACGCGGAGGAGGTCCGATGAGCGGAGAGCGCACCGCCGTGGTGGGCGCGGGAAGCTGGGGCACGGCCCTCGCCAACCTCCTCGCCAAGAAGGGCGGCGAGACCGTCCTCTGGTCGTTCGAGCCGGAGGTGGCCGAGTCGATCCGCTCCGAGCACGTCAACCGGCGCTACCTGGACGGCGTCGCGCTGGACCCGCGCCTGCGGGTGAGCACCGACATGCGCGAGGCGGTGGAGGGTGCCGCGGTGGTCCTCTCGGTGTCACCCTCGCACGTGGTGAGGCCCGTGATGGCGCAGGCCGCGCGCTACATGGCGCCCGGGGTGCTGGTGGTGAGCGCCTCCAAGGGGATCGAGAACGAGTCGCTGAAGACCATGGACGAGGTCCTCTCCGACGTCCTACCGGCGGACGCCGTCGCGGGGTGCGCCTTCCTCTCCGGGCCCTCGTTCGCGCTGGAGGTGGGGCAGGAGCAGCCGACGGCGGTGACCGTCGCCTCTCATTCGCGCGAGGCGGCGGTGAGGGCGCAGGCGCTCTTCCAGACTCCCTACTTCCGTGTGTACACCAGCAGCGACGTGCGCGGGGTGGAGCTGGGCGGGTCGCTCAAGAACGTGATCGCCATCGCGGCCGGCGTGGTGGAGGGGCTGGGCTACGGCAACAACACGCGCGCCGCACTCATCACCCGCGGCCTGGCCGAGATCACGCGGCTGGGCGTGGCCGGCGGCGCGGAGGCGGGGACCTTCGCGGGGCTGGCGGGGATGGGCGACCTGATCCTCACCTGCACCGGCGACCTTTCCCGCAACCGGCAGGTGGGGGTGGCGCTGGGGCGCGGGAGGCCCATCGACGAGATCCTGGGCGGGATGGTGGCCGTGGCCGAGGGGGTGCGCACCGCGCGCTCGGCCCGCGACCTCAGCCTGAAGCTGGGGATCGAGATGCCTATCGTGGAGGCCGTTCACGCGCTGCTCTACGAGGGCCTGCCGGCGCCCCGCGCGCTGGAGCGGCTGATGCTCCGGGAGCCGCGCCCCGAGACGTGGGGATGAAGCGCCCGCAGCGGGAGTTCTACGCCATCGGCGAGGTGTGCGAGCTGTTCGGGATGAAGCCGCACGTGCTTCGCTACTGGGAGACGCAGTTCCCCGCGCTGTCGCCACCCAAGAACCGCGCCGGCAACCGCGTGTACCGGCAGCGCGACCTGGAGCTCATCGCCCTCATCCAGCACCTGGTGCGCGACGAGCGCTACACGCTGGAGGGCGCCCGCGCCCGCATCGACGAGCTGCGCCAGGAGGGCGCCGCCGCCGCCACGGCCGGCCAGGCGCTGGAGCAGAGCTTCCTGCGCAGTCTGCGCGGCGAGCTGGAGGAGATCATGGAGCTGCTGGGGCCCGGCTGAGCAACCGAATGGGCTCACACAGAGGCACGGAGGCACGGAGAGTGGTTCCACACACGCGGAAGGGTTGATGCTCATCCTTTGCACCAACGACGACGGGTACATGGCGCCGGGGCTTGAAGTCCTGGTGGAGGCGGCGCGCACGCTGGGCGAGGTGCACGTGGTGGCGCCCGACCGCGAGCAGAGCGCCACCAGCCACTCGCTCACCATGCACCTCCCCCTGCGCGCACGCAGGGTGCGCGAGGGGTGGCACTCGGTGACCGGCACCCCCACCGACTGCGTGATGCTGGGGACGCAGGCCATCCTCCCGCGGCGGCCGGACGTGGTGCTCTCCGGCGTCAACCACGGGATGAACATGGGCGAGGACGTCCTCTACTCGGGCACCGTGTCCGCGGCGATGGAGGCCACCATCTTCGGCATCCCCGCCGTTGCCATCTCGTACGCCGGCCGGGCGGACGACGCGCACCTGGCGTCGTACGGGCCGCTCCTGGCGCGCCTCCTCCCGCAGCTGGTGAAGCGCGACGACTTCCCGCCGGAGACGCTGCTCAACATCAACCTCCCCGCCATCCCGGCGGAGCGGGTGAAGGGGGTGCGCGTTACACGGCTGGGCCGGCGCGTCTTCACCGACTCGCTCACGCAGGGCACCGACCCCAGCGGCAAGCCGTACTACTGGATCGGCGGCGGGAGCATCGAGTGGGCCTCGCACGAGGGCACCGACTACCACGCGGTGGACGCGGGGTACGTGTCGGTTACGCCGCTCCACCTGGACCTCACCAACCACTCGCTCCTGCGCAGCGTGGCGGAGTGGGAGCTTTCGGCATGAGCACGGAGCGCTTCAACACGCAGCGGCGCGCGCTGATCGGGCGCATGCAGGAGCGGGGGATCCGCAACCTGGAGGTGCTCCGCGCGTTCGACCAGATCCCGCGCCACGCCTTCGTCCCCCACGCCGTTTCGCACCGCGCCTACGAGGACGCGCCGGTGCCCATCGGCTTCGGGCAGACGGCGTCGCAGCCCTCGCTGCAGGCCATGTACATGCAGCTGCTGGAGATCGGCCCGCGCGACAAGGTGCTGGAGATCGGCACCGGCAGCGGCCACCAGACGGCCGTGCTGGCCCAGCTCGCGGACCGCGTGTACTCGGTGGAGCGCATCTCCGAGCTCGCCTCGCGGGCCCGCGAGGCGCTGGACGCCATGAGGATCTCCAACGTGGCCATCCTGGTGGGCGACGGCACCATCGGCTGGAGCCGCTACGCGCCCTACGACGCCATCCTGGTGGCCGCCGCCGCTCCCGACATCCCCCAGCCGCTTGTAGACCAGCTCGCCGAGGGCGGGCGGATGCTGGTGCCCGTGGGAAGCCTGCAGGCGCAGCGCCTGGTGCTGGTGAAGAAGCAGGGCGGGGAGGTGACGAGCGAGGAGGTGCTGGACTGCACTTTCGTGCCGCTCCTGGGCCGCTTTGGCTGGGCGGACGAGCGCCCGGGCGGCTGAGTGGGCGTCGTTGACAGCGGCCCGGGGCAGAGCGTACGTTCCGTGCACACACCCAAAACCCGCCGCACCGCCATTCCTTCCCCCGTCCACAGCACCCCATGAGCGCACACTCGGGCGATTCCACGCCCAATGCCTTCGTGTTTCCGCCCTTCGCTCCGCCCGTCTTCCGCGCCCCCGCGCCTCCACCCGCCGCGCCCGCGTCCGCGCCGCCCGAGGAGCAGCCGGAAGAGCCGGCGGCGTACGACTTCGCCATGGAGGTGCCGCTCCCCGCGCACGACCTCGGCGACCCGGACGACCTCCCGCAGCAGGGCTTCGACGCGGACGAGGCCGGCTCGCAGCCCTGGGAGACCTCAGCGCCCCCCGCCGGCGAGGACCTCCCCTGGCTGGAGATGCCCGCCGAGGGCCCCCGCGTCCACACTTCGGAGACGGCGGCGGACGACGAGACCCCCGGCTGGACCCCCGACGCCCCCGCCGACTCGTTCGCCCAGGAGTCCGACGAGGTGATGCCCTGGGCCGCCCCCGAGCCTCCCATCGCGGACTCCAGCTGGGAATCCATCCTCGCCCCCGCGGACGAGCCCGCGCCCGCCGCCGAGTCGCGCGCGCAGGCGGAGCCCGTCGCCCAGCCCGCGCCGCACGGCCTGATGGAAGTGGTGGAGCGCCTGGAGTCCATCGCCCGCTCCCTCCGCGAAGACCCCGACGGCTTCCTCGCGGGCAACGCCGGAGACCCGCTCGGCCTCCTGGTGACCGGCTTCGTCCTCGGCTACAGCCGCCGGGACTACTGACTCATCTCTGTGCCTCTGTGTCTCTGTGTGAGCCGTCAGTGATTGACCAGCCCCACCAATCTCGGTAAATTGTGGGCCGGTTCCGCTCCCGTAGCTCAGGTGGATAGAGCACAAGATTCCTAATCTTGGGGCCGCGCGTTCGAGTCGCGCCGGGGGCACGTATAGAGTACGCCAGCACTCACGCGGTTTCCGCTGGGGCTGGCGTTCTCTGCGTTTCGACGCGTTTGAATCCGCTGTACGACGTCGCCCGCCGCGCACGCTTCGCCTGGAGCATCCCGCCATGGCATTCGAGCAGAAGATCGCCGCCGCGTTCCGGATGGACGAGGAAGCCTGGGCGCGGCACAGCAACCCGCTGAGCGTCTGGACGCGCAATACCGTGCTGCCCATCCTGGCCCTCGCGATATGGAGCCGCGTCTGGCTGGGGTGGTGGGCGCTGGCTCCCGTTGTGGTGGCGGTGTTCTGGATGTGGATGAATCCGCGGCTGTTCGCGCGCCCTGCGTCGACCCACTCGTGGGCGTCGAAGGCGGTCCTGGGCGAGCGGGTCTGGCTCAACCGCGAAAGCATCCCGGTTCCTCAGCACCACCGGCGTGCCCCACACATCCTCAATGCCGTCGCGGCGGGTGGGGTTCCGCTCGTGGCCTGGGGACTGGCCTCGTTGCGGATCTGGCCCCTCCTGCTCGGCAGCGCGGTAGTGTACGCGGGCAAGCTCTGGTACCTGGACCGCATGGTGTGGCTCTACGAGGACATGAAGGACGATGACCCCCAGTACCGGGCCTGGCTCTACTGACCATATGAGCGTGCAGCAGGACTGCTGTCGCTCAATTCGTACCTGGGCTGTAAGCTGACGCTCGTACGTCACCCTCAATTCGGGCTCTCAATGTCCTCTCCCAAATCGGCTGCGGTCCTCGTCTATGTAGACCGTTACTCGTCGGATGTGTTTTCAGAGTTCATCAACGCAGTTGGTGGAGAGCGCTCCGCAGTCCGGGTGGAGCGCGTGCCGACACCCGGCCCGATGGCCGGTGTGGAGTGGCTTCTCCCAACTGCCGTTGTACTGTTCCTGGGGAAGGCGTACTTCGATGGCTTCTTGAAGGAAATGGGAAAGGATCATTATATGGGTTTGAGGTCCGGAGTGGGTACTCTTTGGAAGGCGCTGGTAGCGCCAGAGCGTGAGATCCAGCTCCGGATGATCGGATCAGAAGGAAAGATTGATCCCGATTCGCCTTACTCGAACGAATTCTCGATCTACACCGAGACACATGATGGTCGCCGTATCAAGTTCCTGTTTGCGTCAGGAACAACGCGCGAGGAATACCTTCGCGCAGTGAACGCAGTTCTCGACGCCGTGCAAGATTACCATTCTGGGAACCCTCGCAGCTTCCTCCATCGGCAAATCGTTTCGGCCATTGTGCCCCGTTCTCCATACTTGATCCGATTCGATCCGGAGAAAGGGCATTTGGCGTTGGTGGATGTTCTTCCGAGCCGGGGCGTTCGTGAGAGCAGCGAGTAAGTGGGCCTCACTCACACTGATTCTCTCGGCCGCGTCTTGGTGGGAGGGCTTCAGGGTGGCAAAAAAAACCGCATAGATGTTTGATCCGCCCCGGTGAGGCAGCGCAACCGGTCGTCGCGGTCTTTCTCATCCACGGGCCGCGCGTTCGAGTTGCGCCGGGGGCACCGAAGACAACGCCTGTGGGATAGCTGGTCAGCCGCCCCGCAAGCATGTTGTGTTCCGTAGGTGAGGGCGCGTTCTGGGGATGGATGGACTGCGGAGGTGAGCGCGGGGGACGAGCATGAATGGCTGTCGTCCTCGGGCGAGTTCGTGGTTTCGGGCGCGTCCCGGGTCGGCGCTGCCAGACGCTTTGAGCGCGCCGCTCCGCGAGTGTGATCGCCCGAAAGGGGCGCGGTACGCGTGCTCCGATCCTCACCGGGCCACGGGGTTCCGGCAAAGGGTTCCGCTCCCCGGTCCGAAGGGTGTAGCTTGAACGCAGCGAGTGAGTGTGCCGCTTCGCTGCAGGGTGATGAAGCTCTCTCACGCAGTATGTTTTCGTGCCGCGGCGGACCAGCGACGAAAGCTGGCGGATAAGTGTCCGTTGGGGATCGCGGGAGTGCGAGGGGTTTCTTCGGGGTTCAGCTCTTCACGTATCGACATCGGGCGGGATGGCACAGGAACGCGGGGCAGGGATCAGGGGGCGGGCGCCGGGGATCGCAAAGGTCGCGTCGGCGGGGGTGAAGGGGCTGCTGCGCGGCGTGCCGGTGCGGCACCGGTTCGCGGTGATGGTGGCGCTCGCGCGCGCGGCGGCATCGCTGAAGAAGCCACCGCCGGGTGCGCCGCGTGTGCCGTGGCACGCGGACGACCGCGTGGATGCCATGCTCCACCAGATCATGGCGCGTACCATGGCGCGGGGAATCGAATTCGCGCCGCGCATGTACGGCGTGGGTCCGATGGAGCGCATCCGGGAGCGCGCGGGGCAGGGGATCCTCTGCGTGGGGCCCCGCTCGTCGCTCCACGCCTTCATCGTGCGCTACCTGCACGAGCAGGGGCTCGAGCCGCTGCCCGTGGCCTCGTACGATCCGTACCCCGTGCTGGGCACCTCAACCGAGATCCCGGTGCTCCAGACCGGCGCTCGCCTCATGTTCCAGGCGCGGCGCGCGCTGGGCGAGGGGCGGCTGGTGCTGGCGGCGCTCGGCAAGGAGACGGGGGCGAGGGTCATCCACTTCGACACCGCGCGCGGCCGGATGGACATGGGCGACGCGCTCATCCGGCTGGGGCTGCGCTGCGGGGCCGCGCTCTGCTTCGGGTTCGCCACCCTGGACCACGACGGCGCGATCGCCCTCCGGTTCGAGTTCCCGGACCTCCCCGCGGGGGCCACCCCCGAGCGCGCCGTGGAGGCGTACATCGCCGCCGTGCAGCGCGCCGCCGCCGCATCCCTCTCCGCGGCCGTGTAGCGTTCCGTTTGCGCCCGTCGTGCCCTGGGGAAATCCCCGGCGGACGGCGTGGGCAGAAAACGCAAGTTTGGGCGGAGTCCGTGCGGTGAGGGGGCGGGCGCGCGCCTCCGGGGCACAGCGGTCCTGGCGCCGTAGGAGGCGATCAGCGGGTGTTGGGCCGGTGCGACACTTCGGGCGGGGAAGGGGGTGCGGCGCGGGATCGGGAGAGGTTGCTAAATCCATGCTATGAAAGGGAATCCGCGAGTCCGGCGGCACGTGCGGGGTGGCGTCCGCATGCGGCGCGTGCGTTGCGTACGGAACGCAGGTGCGGCGTGTCGCACGGGCAAGGCTCTCCCCCCCCTCCCGAGAGCCAACTCCATTCCCAGACTCGCGGGTGAAAGCATGAAGAGACCGTTCACCGCTGTCCTGCTCAGCGGAACGCTGTGGCTCGCAGCCGCGGGGACCGTAGCGGCGCAGGACATCGACACAGGGCCGGCGCAGTTCACGAACCCGGGGTACGGGGCGGACTACATCGGCTGGGGGCAGAGCTTCACCGTGCCCACGGTGGAGCGGTTCCTCAACAGCTTCTCGTTCGACCTGGGCAACGTCACCTCCGACTTCTCCTTCTACTCGTACATCTACGAGTGGAACGGGAGCACCAAGGGGAGCCTGGTCTGGTCCGGGGCGCTCAACAGCGTGGGCGCCGCGAACGACGGGTACTTCATGGTGAACACCGGGGGCCTGGGCCTCGTGGCGAACGGCGTGTACCTCGCCATGCTGCAGTCCGACCGCGGGCGCTTCGGCTACGCCTCCGGCACCACCCGGGTCGGTTTGAAGGCCAACTCGTACAACGGGGGCACCCTGGTCGCCGACAACGGCATCAACCTCGTGATCCGGGACGGCGGCAACTTCGTGGACGCCAACGGCAACGTGCACGGCGCCAACCACGACGCGGCGTTCCGCGCGGACTTCGCGGCCACGGGGCAGGACCGGGCCACCGTGACGCCGGAGCCCCTGAGCATGGCGCTGCTCGGCACCGGGCTGGCCGGCGTAGCCGCGGCGCGCCGCCGGCGCCGCAAGCGCGAAGAAGAGCTCGCCTAGCATCGGGGGCCCCGCACGATGGCGGAGGCACGGATCCTCGGTGCCTCCGCTCTTCTTCGCCCGGGAACCGCTGCCGGAGAGCCGCCACACCTGTGGCATCGATCCCCCCTCCTCCCCGAAGGACCCATGTCCGCACGACTCAGGTCGCTCGCCCCGCCGCTCTACCTCCTGGCGCTCCTCATGTGCGTGGTCCCCCTCGTGGACCTGGTGGCCGCGCTGCGGCCGTACCAGCTCGGCTCGGCCCACTGGCGGTACGGCGCCATCGGGCTGCTGGGCAACGCGCTCATGCTGCCGCTCGCCGGCCTGGTGATCGCCACCGCCACGGCGGTCCTGCTGGAGCACACGCGCACCCGGCGGGCCCTCGCCTACCTGTCGCTCGCCGGGGCGGCGATGCTGCTGGTGACGATGGGCGACTTCACGCTGGACGCGCTCCAGATCCGCACCTCGCTCCCCGGCGAGGTGATGACGCGATTCGCGTTCGCCTCCGCGCTCTCGCTGCTCAAGCAGGCGTTCGGGCTCGCTCTGCTGGCCAGCATCGGCGTGGGGCAGCTCCGCGCGCTGCGCGGGCGGAAGACGGCCGCGCAGAGCGCCGAGCCGATGCCCCTGCTGGCGACGGCGACGGCCTGAGCGCGGTCGCAGAAGGCGGTGTCACGCGGAGGAGGGCGGGCCCAGTCGGGCCCGCCCTCCTTTTGCGGGCGGTTGAAACCGCTGCAACGACTACACGAGGTTCCCCCTGCGGGGACTACAGGGTTCCCGCTCGACCCCGGAGGACCAGTCCACGCAGGTGGACTTTGTGCCGTTGTTGCCGCGAGTTTACTCGCCAGGCCCGTACCGATTAGATTCGGGAAGCTACCCGCCGCGCCTCGATGCGGTCCACGGCCTCGCGGGCCAGCGTGCGCAGGATGTCCACCTCGTCCGTGGAGAAGGTGCGCTCCTCCAGCCCCACGACGCACAGGTTGCCCAGCACGTGGCCCCGCGACGAGGTGAGGGGGACGCCGGCGTAGCACCGCACGCCGTCCTCGGTCACCAGCGGGTTGGTGGCGTGGTAGGGGTGGGCGGGCGCGTTCTCCACCACGAAGGCGTCGCGGGTGCGCACCGAGGTGGCGCAGAACGACCACTCCACCGGGTGCCCGCGCGTCTCGCCCAGCCACAGGCCGTCGATGCCGTGCGAGCCGGCCACGTGGAGCGCGTCGTCCAGCACCACGCTGATCAGCGACACGGGAAGCCCCAGCCGGGCCGCCGCCTCTTCCGCGATGTCGCGGAGGATGGGGTCCACGGCGGGGGAGAGGAGGTCCAGGTCGGCGATCTCCTGGAGCCGGGCGGCATCGTAAAGCGGGTCCGATGCGCTCATCGGGCACCTCCGGTGGTTCGGGCGGCGAGGCGGGCATAGGTGCGCAGGCGGATCTCCAGCGAGCGGGCGACGACGGCCGTGGCGCCGCCCTGCTCCGCGAGCGCTTCCACCGCGCGCCCCAGCTCGTCGGCGGTGGACACGCGGCCGCGGCGCAGCCCCGCCGCGCGGCAAGCCAGGGACCAGCGCTCCGAGCCGCGCTCGGCCCCGAACACGCGCTGAAGCGCCGCGCAGGCGTCCGCCTCGCCGGGTGGCTGGAGCTTGTACCCCGGGATCGCGGCCGGGGTGGAGGTCGATGAAAGCATTCTCTCCGGGGACGGGTGTCGTTGTGGGACCTCGCCCCGTGCATACGCCGCCGCCGCCCGATCGGATCTGTCGCGATGAGCGATTCCCTGGCTCTGCCTGAGATTGGCGCCAAGAAACCGGAGATGTCCGCCGATGCGGCGGACATCAACACCTCGCTCCGCGACTGGCTGGTGCGCGGGGGGGAGCTGCCTCCGCCGCGCTACCTGCGGGCGGCGGAGCTGGCCGCGTACGCCTACACCACGCTGGAGGCGGGCCACCCCGCCCGCGCCACGCTGGCGCCCGACGCGCGCGAGGCGCTGGCGAAGCACCAGTGGACCCGCGCCGGGATGAAGGAGCTGTTCCAGGCGTGGACGCGCGAGGGAATCCCCTTCCTGGTGTTCAAGGGCTTCCACATCTCGGAGTGGATCTACCCGGTGCCCGGCACCCGCAAGCACGGCGACGTGGACGTGCTGGTGCGCCCCGAAGACGTGGAGCGCGCCGTGGCCGCCGCGCACGCCACCGGCTGGAAGGAGAACGCGTACCCCGAAGGCGACCGTCCCTATTACCACCACGCCCCCGCGCTGCGCTCCGCCCGCTGGGGCCTGATGCTGGAGGTGCACCGCTGGGTGGTGCAGAGCACCGTGCCCTGGAACGCGGTGCAGCGCCGCATCACCGCCGCGGTGTGGGAGAACGCGCGCGTGGTGGAGTGGGAGGGGATGCGCGTTCACCTCCCCAGCGACGTGGACGCCCTGCTGGCGGGCCTCGTGCTTCACCGCGCCTGGAGCCGCTCCGACCCCTGGGTGCTGCGCGCCCGCGACGCGGTGGACGTGAGGATCCTGCGCGCGCGCGGCATCACCGACGAGGAGATGTGGGCCCGCGCCGAGGCGCTGGGCTGCGCCCGCACGCTGCGCGGGTTCCTCCAGCGGTGCGACCCGGCCGAGGGGCGCCTGGAGCTCGCGCGCCCCACCGCCGCGGAGTGCCGCGTGCTGGACCGCATGGCGGCGGGCGAGAGGCCGTCGAAGTGGGTGGAGGCGGGGCTTCAGCGCGCCGTGCGGCTCCCCTACACGGTGCGCTGGACCGCGTCCGGCATCCCGCGCCTCCTGCGCCTCCGCTGGGCCGCGCGCAACCATCCCGATCCGCTCGCCCTCCTCCCCGCGCTCTCGGAGCTGGCGCCCGCCCGCGGCACGGTGGAGGCGCGCGTGCGCGCGGTCACCGCGTGCCGCCTGGCCGCGCGCATCGTTCCGCTCAAGCACCGCGGCGTAATGCGGGCGCTGGCGATCTACGCGGCCGCCCGCCGGCAGGGCTGGCCCGCCGTGCTGGTGAGCGGCGCCGGCCGCGCCGGACGCCACTGGTGGGTGGAGCTGGACGGGAGCGTGCTGCCCGAGCTGGGCGAGTCGTACAACCGCAAGAGCTACCAGGTGGATTTCGTGTACCCGCCAGACGAAGAGGCACGGAGATGAAGTGATCTCCGTGCCTCTTCGTATGATGGGAAATCCGGTCGAATCAGCGGCACTCGGCGAGGCGCGCGCCAGGAGCGAATGAATTCGCCGCTGGAACCACGCGAAGTCCCCTGCGGGGACTGTACGGTCCACCACCGGCGGAAGAACGGAGACCGCGACGGCGGTCTTCGCGTAGGTCCAGCGGCGAATTTATTCGCTCCTGGGCGAGCTCTGTTTCTTTCGCAGACTTCCTGGGTCTCAGCGGCGGAGCCGGGCCGAGATGCCGAGCCTGAGGGTGTGGTTCATCACGTCCACGGCGTCGTCGCGGTTGCTCCAGCCGATGGCGTAGCTCTGGAACATGTAGTTGTAGCGCTGCCCCGCCGTCCATTCCGCGTCCAGCTGCACGCCGCGGAGCGGGAGCCTGCCGCGCAGCCCGCCGAACACGGTGACGTCGTGGCCGTGGACGGTGGACTGGGGGGCGGTGCCGCCCTGGTAAGAGATCCGCGTGGTGGCGGGGTTGTCGTAGTAGGCGTCGTTGGCCGAGCGCACCCGGCCCAGGAAGGCGCCCACCAGCCCGCCCCGGCGAAGCCAGTCGGCGGCGAGCCACTGGCCGGAGGCGCCGGGCCCGATGCCGGCCCCGATCACCTGGCCCTCCTGCGTGTAGCCCCCGGGCACCGCCGCGCTCGCGTAGTAGCTGCCGATGGGGCGCGAGCGGTAGGTGGAGCTCTTCTCCAGGCCGGCGGCCTCGGCCTGCAGCCGCAGCTCGCCCGCGCGCACCGGGCGCAGCCACTGCGCCCCCACGATGTACCCCTGCGTGTGCTCCGGCGCCTCCAGCAGATCGCCCAGCGAGCCGGGGAGGCGGTAGCGCGCCCATTCGGCGTACACCTCCGCGCCGTCGCGCGGGAACACCCAGCGGGCGAGCAGGGAGGTGATCTGCTCGAACGGCTCGGAGCGCAGCGTGTCGCCCGCGCCCCCCCAGCGCGTCAGCACGTCCGCCGAGTGCGAGAGGGCGCCCGCGAATCCCTCTTCCGGCGCGTACACGGCGCGCGCGATGCCCACGCCCAGGTTGGGCGCGCCTGCCGGGTGGAGCACCACGGCGGCGGCGTTCAGGGAGCGCCGGCCGCTGTCCTCGCCGCCCGCGTAGCCGGAGCCCGCCAGCGTCCCCACCATCCACTTGGCGTCCACGTGGCCCAGCCGCGTGCGCACGGGCTGCCCGGTGCGGGCGAACAGGTGGGGGATGCCGGGGCCGTTGTTGGTCATGATGATGGCGTTGCGCACGCCGGGGCCCCACCACTGGTTCTCGGTGGCGGCCCCCGCCGCGAAGCCGCCCGCGCGCAGCGTGAGCGACGACTGGCCGGGGCGCAGCTTCGTCCACCCGCCGTCGCCGAAGCGGTAGGGGATGTCGGCCGAGTGCTGCGCCGTCTGCCAGGGGGGGAGGAACGCGGCACGCTGCTCCGCCGTCCACTGGCGCGGGAGCAGGTCGTCGAACTCGCGGTTCTCCGCCCACACCAGCTCGGGCGCCACCACCAGGCGCACGATGCCGGCGCGCAGCTCCCCGCCGGCCATCACCACGGCGCTGGCGCCGCGGCCCGCCCACATCGCCCCGTCGTTGGCGGTGGTGGGGATGCGCGAGTTCCACGCGAGGTCCGCCTGGGGGAGGATCAGCGTGGCCCCCGCGCCCGCCCCGCGCGGCGTCATGGACGACGGGGAGCGGACGAGGAAGCCCGCGGACGGGGCGTCGCCGCGAAGCTGCGCGTCGCGGAGCTGCTCCTCTACGGCGCTGCCCACGGTGGTGAGCCGCCGCGCGGCCGGAGCCCGCTCGGCCGAGGCGCTGTCCGCGGCCTGCGCGGCGAGGAGCGAAGGAACCGCGAGCGCGGCCAGGGTGAGCCGCCATGTGTAGCGCATTGCAGTGTCCTTCGGTAGACAGAGGTTCGACTGTATGATAATGTTGTGCCCTGCGGCGGTACAGGCCCGCACCACGGATCACCGGAAACATGCCACGCTCCCACACCACGAGTTTCCGCCGGCTGCTGCCCCTCCTCGCGGGGGGCGCTGTGCTTTGCGGCGGGCCGGTGCTCGCACAGGGAGCGGGCCCCGACCTGCGCCTGGAGGCCACCGCCGCCAGCGACGCGGAGGGCTACCTGCGCACCCTGCAGGTGGCGGGGATGGCGCCGCTGTACCCGTGGTCGCTCCGGTCGTTCTCGCCCGGCGAGATCGACCGGCTGGCGCCCACCCACCGCGCTCACCCCTGGGCCGCGCGCTTCCAGCCGCCG
>DASVSA010000281.1:0-4013 GCA_036388335.1 Longimicrobium sp.
CTTGCAGTACCGGCAGGTGGTGGTGAAGAAGTAGAGAACCTGCGCCCCGCCTGGTCCCGGCTCTCCCAGGCGGAGCTCGCCTCCGTCCACCCCCGTGGCGGGTACGGCAGGCACCCACATGCCCGCGTAGGCCACGGTCGCGCGGTCCAGCAGCGCCGTCTGGTCCGCCCGCAGCTCGCGGTTCTGCCGGGCGAGCACGACCACGAGTGCCGCGGCCACGGCGAGTGCGGCCAGGGGGAGGTGCCGGGACATGGCGATACCGGATCGGGTAGCAGTGGTTGCGTATTGAGTCGGTTAAGGTGTTTCAGGATAGCACGAGGGGCGGCGCGGCGAAAGCCCCCGCCTTCGCCGCTCGCCTTGGATCAGCCCCGGTACTTCTTCCCCAGCACCCGCGCGAGGGCATAGTGGGTCCCGCGCACGGCCAGGAGCTCGGCCGTCCCCGCGAGGGCTGCGGTGGCCGCGGAGCGCGCCAGAGTGCCGTTGCGTCCGTACTTCCCGGCCCGGCGCAGCCCGGCGTGCAGGAGCCGGTCGGCCGCGATCCCCGCCACCCACGCCACCCCGCCGCTCAGCATCGGCAGAATCACCCGCCGCTTGATCTTCTTCTTGAGCTTCGCCACACGCACCTCCTCTCCACGGGTCTGCTACGAAGGAGGCGCCCCGCGGTGCAGGAGACGGGCCAGAAACAGCGGTCTCACACAGAGGCACAGAGGCACAGAGACGATGTTCTTTCTCTGTGCCTCTGTGTCTCTGTGTGACACCGCTGTTCCTGTGCCGGAAGGGGCGTGCGAGTTGCTACCCGCGGGCCTTTCATCGGCGGCGGACACCCGGGAGCGAGAGGGCGGGGATGGCGGCACCACGCGGGCGGAGCGGGACGGGTGGGGAGGGGAGGCTGCTCGCGCGCCCGGCCGCTCCCGGCGGACGCGCGGAGCCCGGGCTCCACCACCTCCCGCTCACCGGGGTCGGCGCGCTCCTGTACGTCCCCGCCGGCTATCGGCCAGATGCGCCCGCGCCGCTGGTCCTCTCCCTTCACGGGGCTGGCGGCAACGCGCAGGGCGGCCTCTCGCCCCTGCGGGCGCTGGCGGACGAGGCGGGGTTCGTGCTGCTGGCGGTGGGCGCCGTGGGGAGGACGTGGGACGTGATCGTGGACGGCTACGGGCCGGACGTGGAGGCGATCGACGAAGCGCTGGCCCACGTCTTCGGGCGCGTGGCCGTGGACGCGGAGCGGCTGGTGGTGAGCGGCTTCTCGGACGGGGCCTCGTACGCGCTCTCGCTGGGCATCACCAACGGCGACCTCTTCACGCACGTCCTGGCCTTCTCCCCCGGCTTCATGGCGCCGGCCGCTCAGCACGGCGCGCCCCGCGTCTTCATCTCCCACGGCACGGGGGACCGGGTGCTCCCCATCACCGCCTGCAGCCGCCGACTGGTGCCCATGCTCGAGAAGGCGGGCTACGAGGTGGAGTACCGCGAGTTCACCGGCGGCCACACCGTGCCGCCCGAGATCGCCCGCGAGGCGGTGAGGTGGATGGGGTGAATGGCTCACACGGAGGCACGGAGAGAACTTCTCTCGGTGTCTCCGTGCCTCCGTGTGGGATTCCTGGCTGTCAGGGCCGGTAGCGGATCCGCACTTCCTCTTCGCGCGGCATGTCCACGGCGATGCCGTCCACGAGCCCGGGGAGGAACGAGCGGCTGAGGAGCGTGCTCTCCACCCAGCGGTCCAGCTCCGAGTCGCCGGAGCCACGCAGGACGTCGATGTTGCGGATGCGGCCCTCCGTGCTCACGTGTACGCGCACGCGCATCGGCGCGGGCGGCGATCCCTGCTGGAGCGCCGGGTGCGTGAGCTCGAACCGGGTGGTGGAGCGCGGCACGCACACCTCTGAGCGGCCGACCTGGATGGCGGGCTCGCTCGCGGGCTCCACGCGCATCCGCAGGCTCCACGGGGTCCCCGGGCGCTGCGCGCGGATCGTCTCGCGCACGCGCGCCGTCAGCTCCCCGTCGCGTCCCTGCGGGAGCCAGTAGTCGATGGGGGCCAGCCGCTCCACCTTCCCGTCCGCGCCGAACGCCACCGAGTACACGGCGTACATCTTCCCGTCGCGGATGGGGTACTGCTCCGCGAACTCGGCGAGGGTCCGCGCGAGCGCCGCGCTGTCGGCCAGGGCGGCGGGAGTGGGGAGGGTGCCGGGCTGCCGCACAACGCTGCACCCGTCGCGCGGCGCGGGCTTGTCGCTCAGGAGCTGTGGATCACGGCTCCGCTGGGCGTGCGCGGGCGCCGCGGCGAGCACCAGGGCGCACGCGAGGAGCGCCGTCGGACGGGAGATTTTCATCGTATACAGGATTGGATGGAGCAGGGTGGGAATTTAGCGGCTGGAAAGTACCGGGCGGGGCCCCTTCCCGCAACGCGCCGCGGGTGCCATCGTATCGCCGAGCCGGAGACCAGACGAACGAGCCGAGCGCGGAGCCACAGGAGCCGGATGCCAGGATTTTCCGTCACGCGTGGGCTGGTGCTGCGCCAGTCCAAGATCCACGGCCGCGGCGTGTACGCGCGCGAGCCGATCCCGGCGGGCACGCGCATCGTGGAGTACCGCGGCGAGCGCATCTCCGCCGCCGAGGCGGAGCGCCGCTACCCGGACGACCCGGACGCCGTCTACCACACCTTCCTCTTCGCCGTGGACGACGACACCGTCATCGACGCGGCGTACCAGGGCAACATCGCTCGCTGGATCAACCACTCCTGCGATCCCAACTGCGAGGCGGTGGACGAGGACGGCCGCATCTACATCGAGAGCATCCGCGACATCGCCGCGGGCGAGGAGCTGGCGTACGACTACCACTTCATCCTGGAAGTGCGCCACTCCCCCGCCATGAAGCGCCGCTACCCCTGCATCTGCGGCGCCCCCAACTGCCGCGGGACGATGCTGGCGAAGAAGCGCTGAACAGAAGGGCTCACACAGAGACACGGAGGCACAGAGAGGAAGGTTCCGGCCCTTGCGTCGGGGATCGATCCTCACGAGGATTAAACATCCTGAGACGTGCCATCCCCTCCCGCTGCACCCCCTCCCATTGCGTCCATTCCTCCTGGCGGCACTGCTCTGCGCACTCGCCGCGCCCGCCGCGGCCCAGCAGCGCGGGTTCGAGCTCGTGGAGCTCGAAAAGCTCCTGCGCTCGCACGTGAGCAGCGCCCGCGTAATCGTGCTGGCGCAGCAGCGCTGCATCCACTTCGTGCCTGACGACGCGGCGCTAGCGCAGCTCACCACCTCCGGCGCCACGCGCGAGCTCCTGGACGCCCTGCGCGCACCCGGACAGTGCAGGACGGGCCCCGCCGCGGCGGCCGCCGGCGTCGCCCCGGCACCCGCGTCGGACGCGCCGGCATCCGCGCCGCCGCCCGCGCCCGCCCCACGGCGCTCGCCCGCGACGGGCTTCCTGGGGCTGGCCTACACCACCGGCGCCTTCACGCCCAAGGGGGGCGACGAACAGGATTCCGGGGGCGGCGCCGCCATCGACTTCGGCGTCAACGTCTCGCCCTACATCGCGCTCTTCATCCACGGCGACTACGTGGATGTAACCAGCGACGCCGGTGATGCGTACGGGCTGCGGCACGCGGACCTGGGCGCGCGCGTGTACCTGTCGCCGGCGCGCTGGCGCGTGCGGCCGTTCGCGGAAGGATCGGGCGTCGTGTTCGGGATGGACTTCACCGAGGCCGGCGGCACCGAGACCGAGCGCTCGCTGGACGGCTTCGGCGTCTCCGGCGGCGCGGGCGTGCAGCTGCGATTCACGCGCACGCTGGCGCTGGAAGGCAGCTACCGCCTGATGTCCGGCTCACTGAGCACCGAGGCCGTGGACGGCGACGAGGGCGAGCTGGACGACCCGGTGAGCGGCCGCACCCGACGCCTGCAGGTGGGCCTGAGCTGGATCCCGGCCGCGCGCTGAACTGTGAGTCCTGAAGTGCGGGCCAACTGCAGTTCAGCGGTTCAGCACTTAGCACTCCCGGAAGAAACCCGCGGGTTCTCAGAAACTGA
>DASVSA010000282.1:0-24105 GCA_036388335.1 Longimicrobium sp.
GCAGGCGATGGTGACGGCGCCCACCCGCGTCCTCGTCAGGTTGCGCTCGGTGAGGATGCGCGCGAGCACCGGGAACGCCGTGACGCTCATCGCCGCGCCCATGAACAGGGCGAAGCCGGTGAAGGTGACGCTCTCGTCCGACAACCGCGGGTAGAGCAGGAGCGAGAGGAGCGCGCCCAGGAAGAAGGGCGCCACGATGCTGGCGTGGCTGGTGACGAGCGCCGTGTGGCTCTTCCCCCGCAGCAGGCGCGGATCGAGCTCCACCCCCACCAGGAACATGAAGATCAGCAGCCCCACCTGGCTGATGGAGTTGAGGAACCCCAGCGACGCGGCGGGAAAGAGGCGCGCCGAGATCTCCGGCGCGGCCCACCCCAGCAGCGACGGCCCCAGGAGGATCCCCGCCACCATCTCGCCCACCACCTGCGGCTGG
The DNA here is from genome assembly GCA_036388335.1 of Longimicrobium sp. Classification (GTDB taxonomy): domain Bacteria; phylum Gemmatimonadota; class Gemmatimonadetes; order Longimicrobiales; family Longimicrobiaceae; genus Longimicrobium. The sequence goes on from DASVSA010000282.1 coordinate 431, forward strand.
CGGATGAAGCGGAAGAGGAGCCCCACCACCCGCGCCGCCACCAGGATCACCCCGATCTGCACCAGGAGCAGGAGAAGGTCGGGCATCAGAGATGGCCCCGCCTGCTCCACCGCCGCCGGCACACCCACGGCTTGCCGCGGTGCACGCAGCCCCAGCCCCGCGTGTAGAATGGCGAACACCCCCACCGCGGGGCCTCCCACCAGCAGGAGGTATCTAAGAAAAGTCTTCACCAGGAACCTGGAATAAAGAGGATTACACAGAAGCACAGAGACACGGAGGAGCGTTCCTCTCTGTGTCTCTGTGCCTCTGTGTGAGATCGCGTTTCAGCCGAAGATCTTGAGAGGGCTCCACCAGCGGCGCTTCGCCTGCAGCGGCGGCACCGGGAGCGGCGGCTCGCCGGCCAGCATCCGCGACGGGTTCTCCACCGTGAGGAGCTCCGCCTGCTCGGAGCCGCCCATCTCCACCAGCCGGTCGTGCGCCTGGCGCAGCCACAGGCGGCCGCGCGAGTGGTAGTCGCTGCAGAGGTAGCTCACCTCGCCGCGGCCCAGCAGCGCGAGCGCCGCCTGGCACGCCGCCTCGCCGTAGCGGCCCAGCACGGAGCCGGCGTTCACCTGCAGCCGGGCCCCGACGCTGCGCCACTCGTCCACCAGCTCGGCGGAGCCCAGCATCCCGGGGTAGCGCTCCGGGTGCGCCAGGATGGGAGTGACGCCGGCGCGCTTCAGCTGGAAGAAGGCGTTGGCGCTGCGCGGGGGGATGGAGAACCCGTGGAACTCGATGAGCGCGAACGGGCTTCCGCCCAGCCTCACCCGCGCGTCGGAAAGGTCCAGCTCCGGCGCGTCCAGCGAGATCTCCACGCCGCGCTCCAGGCGCAGCGCGGGGAAGTGCTCCTCGCCCAGCGCGCGCAGGGTGCCCCAGGCGGCGTCCAGCTCCGCCATGCGCGCCGCGAAGGCCTCGGGGCTCCGCGTGAGGGAGCCCCGGAAGTGAGGGGTGGTCACCACGGTGCGCACCCCGTCCGCCCACATCGCCCCCAGCCCCTCCAGGGCCTGCGCCGGGTCGCTGGCGCCGTCGTCCACCCCCGGCATCAGGTGGTTGTGGAAGTCGATCATGTACCCGGCGCCTCGCGGCGGAGCGTTGGCCTACGCCTCGGACCCGTAGTAGTCGTAGTAGTAGTACCCGCCGTAGCGCGGCACCTTGGCGTCCGGGTCGTTGAGCACCGCGCCCAGGATGCGCGCACCCACGTTGTTGAGCTGCTGCACGGCGTGCTGCGCGGCGCCGCGCTCCGTCTTGCCGGCGCGCACCACCATCAGCACCCCGTCGGCCGACTTGCCCAGGATGGCGGCGTCGGCGGCGGCGGTGAGCGGCGGCGTGTCCAGCACCACCAGGTCGAACTCGGCCGAGAGCGCCTTGAGCACGCTGGCCATGCGCGGCCCGCCCACCAGCTCCGACGGGTTGGGCGGCAGCGTGCCCGAGGCGAGCACGTAGAGCCCGTCCACGTCGGTGCTGTGGATCACCTCGGCCATGGAGTTGTGCCCCAGCACCAGCTGCGTGAGGCCCGGCTCGCGCGGCACGCTGAACACCTTGTGCAGCCGCGCCTTGCGCAGGTCGCAGTCCACCATCAGCACGCGCAGCCCCTGCTGCGCGAAGGTGACGGCCATGTTGGACGAGGTGGTCGTCTTCCCCTCCGACGGCGCGGCGCTGGTGACCAGGATGGTGCGCAGCGACCTCACCGCCTGCGAGAAGATCAGGTTGGTGCGCAGCGTACGGTACGCCTCCGCCCCGGACGAGCGGAGGTTGGAGATGGTGACGAGCTCGTGCTTCCCGTCGCTCCCGTGCGACTTGCCGGTGCCGCGGTTGAGGAACGCCGGGAGGGCGAAGCGCGAGGTGGCCCCGGTGCCGTTGGCGAGGCGCGGGATGATGGCCAGCGCCGGCACGCCCAGCAGGTCCGAGATCTCGCTCTGGTGGCGGATGACGCTGTTCATGTGCTCGCGCATGAACGCCGTGGCGCCGCCCAGCACCAGCCCCAGGATGAGCCCCAGCCCCAGCTTGAGCCCCTTCCTGGCCGGCACGGGGCCGGGTGGGAGGGGCGCCGGGTACACCACCTCCACCTGCCCCGCCTCCACGGCCTCGGCCATGTGGGCCTTCTGCAGCTCCTCGCGCACCTGGTCCGCGATCTTGTGAGTGGTCTCCACGCGCTGCACCAGGCGCACTTCTTCCGCCTCGGCGGAGGGGAGCGTCTGCATCTCGGTGGAGTTGCGGGCCTCCAGCCCGTCCAGCGCGGCGATGCGCGCGTCGAGCACGGCCAGGTGGCTGCGCACCGCGTCCACCAGCTTGGCCTGGGTGGCGGCGATGAGGCCGTTGAGCCGCTCCACGTCCGGGTGCTGGCCCGTGCTGCCCATGGAGCCGCTGGTGAGCGAGTCGCGGCGGGTCTGGTGCTGAGCGAGCTGGTTGTAGAGCTGCGAGATCGCCGGGTTGCTGGCGATCCCCGGGTACGACGCCACCGACATCAGCGCCCGGTCGCGCGAGGCCGCCGAGCCCGTGAGCCCCGCCACCATCGACTGGAAGAGCTGCCGGTCCGCGGCCAGCTCTTCCCTGCGCACCTGAAGCGTCATCAGCCCTTCCTGCCGGGCCGCGAACTTGTCGCGCGAGCTGAACACGCGCTCCCGGCTGCGGAAGCCGCTCAGCGCCACCTGCGCCTGGGCCAGCATGGAGTCGGTGGTCTCCAGCTGCTTCTGCAGGAAGATCCTGCGGCGCCGCGAGGCCTGCTGCGCGGCGCGGGCGTTGGCCTCCTGGAACACCTCCACGGAAGCGTTCACGATGCGCTGCGCCAGCTGCGGGTCGGTGGAGGTGTACTCCACGGCCACCGCGTCCGTCTTCTCCCGCGGGCGCGGCACCAGGCCGCCGGCCAGCGCGTTGATGGCCGACTCGCGCGGCACCACGATCAGCTTGGCCTCTTCGATGTTGGCCGGCTTCGACGCCACCACCATGCGCACGCCGCCCGCCTCCACCGGCGTCTCGTAGGCGCCCTTCGCCTCGTCCGATCCCACGCGCAGCGTGTACCCGTCGCCCGCGAAGGCGAGCGATGCGGTGTCCATGCGCTGGGCCGGAGTCTTCACGGAGATGCCCGTCACCTTGCCCACCCGGAACTCCGGGGTGAGCGAGCGCAGGCGCAGCCCCTCGCGGTCCACCACCTGGCCCAGCACCTCGCGCCCCTTGAGCACTTCCAGCTGCGACAGCAGGGGGTCGGTGGTGCGCCCCATGGACGCTTCGAGCGCGGCTCCCTCGATGCCGCCCGTCACCGCGCGCCGCACGTCCGCCAGGCGGATGAGGGCGCTGGCCTGGTATACGGCGGGCTGCCGCAGCACGAACCACGCGGTGACCGCCAGCACCACCGAGGCGATGGCCAGGATCAGCAGCACGTGGCGCCGCAGGATCGCGAGGATGTCGCGGAGGCTTACGCTTTCCTCGCCGTCGGTCTCGCCGCGGCCGATGCCGGGGGGGGACTCGGTGTAGAGAACGGGGGGCGCGGGATACCCGCGGGGCTCCGCCTTGACCAGATTCGACATCAGACGGCCTGCTAGAAGTTGCGGATGACGAGGTTCGCCAGTGCCACCACCGCGGAGGTGATGCTCGCGGCGGGGGCTACGTAGTCCCGGAAGACGCTGGTGCGGCGCGGCACCACGATCTGGTCGCCCGAGCGGATGGTGCCCTGCGCGCGGCCGCCCTGCGGCTGCGTGAGGTCCACCAGGAACACCTGCCCGCCGCGCAGCAGCTGCACCTGCTTGAGCTGCGCGCGCTCCGTGGTGCCCCCCGCCAGGCCGATGGCCTGCGCGATGGTGACCTCGGGCCGCACGGGGTAGAGCCTTGGGTTGCGGACTTCGCCCAGGATCATCACCTGGTAGAGCGGCTCCACCAGCACGGGGCTGGTCTCCACGCGCCGCACGAACTGCTTGACGCGCTCCGTGGCCACGGCGAACGGCACGCCGCCCACCTTGACCTCGGAGTAGAACGGGTGGGCGATGGAGCTGTCCGCCCCCACGAAGAACTCGCCGCTCAGGTCCGGCTTTCTCCACACCGTGATGCGCACCGCGTCGCCCGGGTTGAGCGCGGCGGCGCTGGAGCCCATCTCCTGGGCCCCCGCCACGGAGGCGCCCGTCACCAGCAGGAGAATTGCAAGAAGAAGCCGGCGCATGTTCGATAGGGTCGAGGGTACGGAGACGTGCCTTCCTCTCCGGGAGGAGGCACGCGGGCGGATCAGTGTCTGCCTGGGGTCGCTGCGCGGGGGCCGGCGAGCCGGCGCCCGGTGAAAGATCGAGCCGCGCACGGATGTACCGCGCCCCGCGCGCCGGACGCCCGGCTCTTACGGACCCGCGGCGCCACGCGCCGCCGAAGCCAGCAAGTATAACACTACCATGGCCCTCCGGGCACGTCCACCCTAGGGCGCGGGGGCCGGAATGGCGCCCATCTCGTGCTCCCGCGCGCCCCGGTGCACCTGCCGCACCGCCTCCGCCACGCGCTCCAGGTCTTCCCGGAGCAGGTTGGAACCGGAGGGGAGGCAGAGGCCACGCGCGAACAGGTCCTCGGCCACGGCGCCGCCCACGGCCTCGTAACGGCTGAATACGGGCTGCAGGTGCATTGGCTTCCACACCGGCCGGGCCTCAATGTTCCCGGCGTCCAGCGCCAGCCGCACCTCTTCGCGGTCGGCCCCGAACTCGCGCGGGTCGATGGTGAGGGTGGTGAGCCAGCGCGAGTGCCGTCCCCAGGGCGCCTCCGGCATCAGCTCGATCCCCGGCAGATCGCCCAGCGCTTCCGTGTAGAACGCGAAGTTCGCCCGGCGCGCCAGCACCCGGTCCTCCAGCACCTGCAGCTGCCCGCGCCCGATGGCGGCCAGCACATTGCTCAGCCGGTAGTTGTAGCCGATCTCCGTGTGCTCGTAGTGCGGGGCCGGGTCGCGCGCCTGGGTGGCCAGCTTGCGCGCGTGGGCCACCAGCGCCTCGTCGTCCGCCACCAGCATCCCGCCCCCGGAGGTGGTGATGATCTTATTCCCGTTGAACGAGTAGATCCCCACCTTGCCAAAGGTGCCCGGCGCGCGCCCCTTGTAGGTGGCGCCCAGCGCCTCCGCCGCGTCCTCCACCAGCACCACCCCATGGCGCTCGCAGGCGGCCAGGATGGGGTCGATGTCCGCGCTCTGCCCGTAGAGGTGCACCAGCAGCACGGCCTTGGGGAGCTTGCCGGCCCGCGCACGCGCCTCCAGCGTCTCCTCCAGCAGCGCCGGGTCCATGTTCCACGAGCCGCGCTCGCTGTCGATGAACACGGGCCGCGCGCCCAGGTACACGATCGGGTTGACGCTCGCCGAGAAGGTGAGCGACGACACCAGCACCTCGTCTCCCGCCCCCACGCCCACCAGCTGAAGCGCCAGGTGGAGCGCCGCGGTGCCGGACGAGAGCGCCGCCGCGTGCCGGCTCCCCACCCGCGCCGCGAACTCCGCCTCGAAGCCGTCCACGTGCGGCCCCAGGGGCGCGATCCAGTTGGAGGCGAACGCCTCCGCCACCAGCGCCTGCTCGTTGCCGCCCATGTGGGGCGAGGAAAGGTGGATCCGGGTAAGTGCCATGTCAGTGCGTCTCAGGATGTCGGACGATGCGGCCCGGGTTCCCCACGACGGTGGCGCCGGCCGGGACGTCGCGGATGATCACGGCCCCCGCGCCCACCACCGCGCCCCGGCCGATGCGGATGCCCGGGATCACCACCGCCCCGGACCCGATCCAGCTTTCCGCTTCCACCCGCACGCCGCCGCTCAGCACGGCGCCCGGGGAGAGGTGGACGCCGTCCTCCAGCGCGCAGTCGTGCTCCACCACGGCGCCGCTGTTCACGATCACCGCCTCGCCCAGCACGGCTCCCGCGTTCACCACCGCGCCCGGCATCACCACCGTACCGCCTCCCACGCGGGCCGACGGACTGACGACTGCAGACGGATGAACCAGCGGCGGGGTCACACGCTCCCCCGCGGCGCGCAGGCAGGCGAGGCGCCGCGCGCAGTCCCCGACCGCCAGCGCCACCGCGTCCGCACCGCCGGGTAGCGGCTGGCCGGAGGTGAGCGCCGCGAGCAGCTCAGCCTCGGATGCGATCACGCGTGCGCCGCCGGGCTCGGCCTCCTGCCCCAGCTTCGCGGGGTCCGCGTCCGCGTAGCCGGCGAGGTCGGCACCGGACGCGCGCACCACGTCGGCCACCACCTTGCCGTGCCCGCCGCCGCCCCACACCAGGACCTTCATAAGGAGCCCCGGGGGGATAGGACACTCCTCCGTGTCTCTGTGCCTCTGTGTGAGGCCTCGCTGTTCGGCATCAATGCGCGATCTCCGCCACGAGGCGCGGGGCCAGCGCGGCGGGCGCGGCCAGCACGTCCTCGAACACCACCTGCTCCGTGCCGTACGGCACGCGCTCGCCGTTCCACAGGGTCAGCGCCCCGCCCGCCTCGCGGAGCAGCAGGTCGCCCGGGGCCACGTCCCACAGCTTGAAGCGCAGCGCCTTGAGGAAGACGTGGGCGCTCCCGTCGGCCACCCGGCAGATCTTGAGGCCGATGCTGCCCAGCTCCAGGAAGCGGGCGTCGTGCGCCCGGAACCACTCTCCCGGCACGCCGGCGGGGCGCGTGCTGTCCACGAACACGGGGCTGGCCGGCCACTCCGGGTCGTGAGCGATCTCCAGGCGGCGGAACTCGCCTCCCGCTTCGCGGACCCAGCCTCCCGCCCCGCGCGCGGCCAGGTAGCAGCGGCCCGCCGCCGGCTCGGCGATGGCGCCCACGCACACCTCCCCGTCCCGCACGTACGCCACCTGCACGCAGAAGCCGTCGTAGCCGTCGGCGTAGCTGCGGGTGCCGTCCAGCGCGTCCACCGTCCAGTAGGCGGCGGGCGGCACCCATGCCTTCCCCTCGCGCTCGAACGCTTCTTCGGAGAGGAAGACGTCGCCCGGGAAGGCGGCGCCCAGGTAGCCCAGCACCCACCCCTCCGCCGCCTCGTCCGCGACGGTCTTGAGCTGCCCGCCCTCCGCGTCGCGCGCCATGAGGGCGCTGCCGCGCAGGGCCATCAGCGCCACGCCGGCGGTCGCCACCGCGAGCACGGCGGCCTCGGTACGGCCCGCCCACTCGCTCGCCCGCACCGCGTCCGGCAGCGTGCTCACGCCGGCACCTCGAACGCGGAGCGGAGCGACTCCAGCCGCTCCCGCAGCGGCGGCGGGGACCAGCCCATGAGCGTGCGGGCGCGTGTGATGTCCATCGCGAATACCGGATGTGCGGGGCCCTCCAAGCGCACCTCGGAGCCGGTGCCCGCCCGCTCCGCGATCCAGCGCGCGACGGCGGCGAGCTCCACGGGCTCCCCGTGGCCCACGTTCACCGGACCGGGGTCGCGGGCTTCGGCGGCGAGGGCGAGCAGGATGGCATCCACCGCGTCGCCCACGTGAAGCACGTCCCAGGGGAGGGGGTCCGGCGCCGTGATCGCCAGCGGCTCCCCGTCGCGCGCGGCGCGGATGAAGCGGTAGAGCGCCCCTTCGCGCCGCTCCTCCGAGAAGAGCCCGGGGAGGCGCAGGATCCAGCGGTCCAGCCCGTCTCCCGCCAGGAGCACGTCTTCCGCGAGCATCTTGCCGAGCGCGTAGGCGTGGAGCGGCGCGCGGGGGTGGTCCTCCGCCACCGGAACGCGCCGGGGGATGCCGTACACGATGAACCCCGACGCGTGCACCAGCCTTCCCGCCCACCCGGCGGGGATGGCGGCGCGCAGGTTGGCCGCGGCCCGCACGTGCGCGCCCACCAGCGCCGCCCCGTCCGCGAAGCCTGCAATCCCCTTGGGCGCGGGCCCAGCGAGGTTCACCACCGCGTCCCACCGCCAGGGCGCCAGCGCCTCGCGCGCCTCGCTGGCCTCGGCCAGGTCGGCGGGGAGCCGCTCGACGCCCGCGGGGAGCTCCTCATCCACAGAACGCGCGAGGGCGGTGACCTGATACTCGCGGGCCAGCCGCTCCACGAGCGGGCGGCCCAGGAAGCCGGTCGCGCCCGTCACCAGGACGCGCGCCTCAGCCATCCGTACGCGCTCTCCACCGCGACTCGGGGACGAACTGCTGCGCGTAGTGGCGCAGCATGATGAGGTCCGGCTGGAAGACGAGGTTGCCCGGGTCGCGGCCCTGCGCGTGGCGCATGATGGCGTCCACCTCGTCCACCCCGGCGCCCATGGTGAGCGAGACGGTGGTGGAGAAGCGCGGGTTGACCTCGAAGACGTACGGCACGCCGTCCGGCGAGAGCATCAGCTGCACGTTGAACGGGCCGTCCGCGCGCAGCTGTTCCTGGATGGCCCGGCACACGTCGTCGATGGCAGGCACCGCGCGGGTGACGGCGGAGTGGGTGATCCCCTTCTTCACCAGCACCTCCTTGGGCACCACGGCCAGCAGCGGCCCGCCCAGCCCCACCACCGCGCTCACCGTGAACTCCGTGCCGAAGATGCGCTCCTGCACGATGAAGTCCGAGGGCGAGCCCGGCGCCGTCTCCAGGTACTCCGCCAGCTCCGCGGCGCTCGCCGGGTACGCGACGCCGCGGCTTCCCCGCCCTGTGCGCGGCTTGACGACCGCGGGGTAGACGTCGTCCGCCACGTCGCCCGCCAGGTAGGTGCGGGGCACGGGGACGCCGGCTCCGGCCAGGGCGCGCGTGCACTCCCACTTGTCGTGCGCCAGGCGGCAGAACTCCGGCGTCGGCGTGAGCACGCGCGTGTGGCCGCCCTCCTCGGCCACCAGGCGGTGGAAGACGGGGATCTCCTCGTCCACCGAGGTCACCACGAAGTCGGGGCGCTCGCGGCGGAGGATCTCCCGCGCGGCGCCCTCGAACGCGGGGTCCTCGCCCATGGGCACCACGTAGGTGGCATCCGCGAACGCGAACCCCGCCGCGTACTCCGACACGTCGGCCGCCACCACGCGGTAGCGCCCGGACTCGTGGAGGCTCCTGGCCACGTCCACCGCGCCCGATCCGCCCACCGCCGTGACCAGCACCACCGTCCTCGCTTCCTCGTCCGCCATCCCTCTCCTCGTCATCGTGTTCAGTCCGCGGGGCCCAGACGGCGAGAAGCTCTCCTCCGTAAGACACCCTGCCCCGCCTAAACGTTGGTCCGCGTGATCGTATCCGCCACCTCACCCATCGTCGTCCACCAGAGGGAGTCGCCGTAGCGGCGGTCCAGCTCGGCGAAGAGCAGGTCGAGATAGTTGGCGTAGAGCGCGTCCAGGCCGTCCAGCGCCACGTGGCCCAGCGCGTCCTTGACGATGTGCGCCTTGATGGAGAGAAGGCCGCCTCCCTCCACGATCCGCCACGCGCGCTCCGGCGGGGAGGTCGCCTGGAAGTTGGTGGGGAAGTGCACCAGGCGACCCCCCTCCAGCAGCGCCGGGGCCGCCAGCGGCACTCCCGCCAGCCCGCTCATGGCCGTGCGCGCGCCGGGTGCCGGGGCCGTGCGCACGTCGCGCGACGAGGCCACCCAGGCCAGCCCTTCCTCCGCCATGGCGCGCAGCAGCGCGGGGGGTGCGTTGAACGCCGGCGGCGTCATCCCCGGCGAGAACGGGAGCCCCGCGGCGCGGAAGATGGACATCGCCTCGCGCAGCATGCTCCGGCACTCATCCACCCCCTGCCCCTGGAACTCCATGGGGAGGCGCGGCCCGCGGTGCACGTGGTAGAGGCCGTGGAGCGCGATCTCCGTGCGCGGCAGACCTCGGAGGAACTCCACGAGCTCCGGGTGCCGGTCCAGCCGCATGGTGCCGCGCGGGTGGATGGGCGCCAGGTACACCTGGTCGCGCACCCCCGGGATGCGCGCCAGCAGCCGGCGCGTGGGCGCGGGCGAGATCTCCCGCCAGTCCGGCGTGGTGAACAGCGTCACGCGCAGTTGCGGATGGGCATCCAGCAGGCGCACCAGGTGCCCGAGCGCGCCGCGCGCCAGGTCGCCGCCGGCCTCGTACGCGTCGGTGGAGCGGCCCGGGTGGATGTCGTCGATGTGGAAGACCACGGCGGCGCGCTTCCCCGCCGGGAGCCACCCCGGAACCTCCGCGACGCTCACGACTTCCCGCCGCCGAAGCGCTCGCGCGTGGCCTCGCCCGGCTGCGCGATGCCGGTGCGGCGCACCACCTCCACCACCGTGAGCCCCAGGATGCGCAGGTCCAGCCAGAAGCTGCGGTTCTCCACGTACCACACGTCCAGCTCGAACTGCTCGTCCCAGGTCATGGAGTTGCGCCCGTTCACCGCGTTCCATCCCGTGATGCCGGGGCGCACCTCGTGCCGGCGTGCCTGGCGCGGCGTGTAGCGGCCCAGGTACTCCGGCAGGAGCGGGCGCGGGCCCACCAGGCTCATGTCGCCGCGCAGCACGTTCCAGAGCTGCGGAAGCTCGTCCAGCGAGGTGCTGCGCAGGAAGCGCCCGAAGCTCGTGAGCCGCTCGGCGTCGCTCCCCGCCCCGTCCAGCATGGTGCGGAACTTCAGGATGGTGAAGCTGCGCCCGCCGCGCCCGGTGCGCTCCTGCCGGAAGAGCACGGGGCTCCCCAGCCGCAGCCGCACCGCGGCCGCCACGGCCAGGATCGCCGGGGAGAGCACGAGCAGCCCCGCGCCCGCCCCGGCCACGTCCAGCGCGCGCTTGGCGGCGCCGCCCCGCCGGGGCTCAGTCACCGGAGGGCCGGTAGACGCCCCCGCCGCCCCGCGCCAGCTCCGCGGCCCGCACGCCCCAGCGCGACACCTCCAGCACCTCGTCCAGGGGGATGGGGGCATCGGCGCCGCGGCGCAGGGCCTCCGTCCACGCGCGCACCTCGGCGGCGTGGCCCTTGTCCGACGTGCGGCTGCGCTCGAACCAGGGGCCCGGCACGCCGAAGCGCTCCAGGCGCCGCCAGTTCTGGATCGCCACCGTCTTGCCGTCCCAGAAGCACTCGATGCGCTCCTTGGGATACGCGCGGGCGCCGGAGGCCAGGTAGTGGATCAGCGCCGTGGAGCCGTCCGCGAAGCTCAGCGAGACGTGGGCGATGTCGTCCACCGGCAGCCCCGCGCGGTCGTGCGCCACCACCACGCTCACCCCGCGGATGGGGGCGTCCACCAGGGCGCGCGCCAGGTCCATCCAGTGCACCGCCTCGCCCACGATGCGCCCGCCGCCCGCCTCCGGGTCCTGCGTCCAGTGGTCGCGCGGGATGGCGCCGGCGTTGACCGTGGCGACGACGGTGAGCGGACCCGAGCGCCCGCGCAGCAGCCCGCGCACCTCGCTGGTGAGTGGAGCGAAGCGGCGGTTGAAGCCCACCATCACCATGCGCCCGCTGGCCCGCGCCGCGGCCTCCACGGCGTCCAGCCCCGCCTCGTCCAGCGCCAGCGGCTTCTCCACGAACACGTGCTTCCCCGCCTGCAGCGCGCGCACCGCCAGCGACGCGTGCGAGTCGTGCCGGGTGAGCACGTACACGTTGCTCACCTGCTCGTCGCCGAACACCGCGTCCAGGTCGGTGGTGGTGCGCTCGAAGGCGAACTTCTCGGCCGCGATGGCCGCGCTCGTCCCCGCGCCGGAGGCGATGGTGCGCAGGCGCGCGCCCTCCGCCTTCAGCGCCGGCAGCAGCGTGCGCACGGCGAAGTTGCCGGCGCCGATCACCGCCGCGCCGTCGCCGGTGGCGGGGGCGGCGGGCGTGCGCTCCACGGTGCGGCTCTCGCGCGCCGGTGCGCCGTCGGCCTCCGGGTACTGGAGCACCACGCCCAGGCTGGAGCCGCCGCCCGTGAGCAGGTCGTACGCGTCGGCCGCGTCGTCGAAGGCGAAGCGGTGGGTGACGAGGGGGAGGGGGTCCACTGCCCCGCTCTCCATCATCGCCAGCACCGCCTCGAAGTTGCGCTGCTCGGTCCAGCGGACGTAGCCCACCGGGTAGTCGCGCCCGCCCTCCTCGTACTCCGGGTCGTAGCGCCCCGGGCCGTAGCTGCACGACACGGCCAGGGTGAGCTCCTTCCGGTAGAAGTCGTCGCGGCGCAGGTCCAGCCCCGTCACCCCCACCAGCACCAGCCGCCCGCGCTTGCGGCTCATGGCCGCCGCCTGGTGCACCGGCTCGTCGGAGTCGGAGGCCAGGGTGAGGAGCACGGCGTCTGCGCCCACGCCGCCGGTGAGCGCCTCCACGCGCGTCACCACGTCGCCCTCGGCGCCGTTGAGCGCCACGGCGCCGAAGCGCTCGGCAAGCGCCAGCCGCTCCGCGTTGCGGTCGATGCCGATCACCCGGCACCCGCTGGCGCGCAGCAGCTGCACGGTGAGCAGGCCGATGAGGCCCAGCCCGTACACCACCACCGTCTCGCCCAGCGTGGGCGCGGCCAGGCGGATCCCCTGCAGCCCGATGGCCGCCACCGGCGTGAACGCCGCGGCTTCCAGCGAGACGCCGTCCGGCACGCGCGCGGCGAGGGTGTGGGGCACGCGCACGTACTCCGCGTGCGACCCGTTGGTCACCACGCGGTCGCCCGCGGCGAAGCGGGTGACGCGCGAGCCGGTCTCCACCACGATCCCGGCGTTGCAGTAGCCCAGGGGGATGGGCGCCTCCAGCTTGGAGCGCACCGCCTCCAGCGTGGGGCCGATGCCGTCGGTGCTCATCTTGTCGAGCACCTGGCGCACCTTGTCCGGCTGCTGGCGCGCCTTCTGGATCAGCGACGCGCGGCCGAAGTCCACCAGCATCCGCTCGGTGCCGGCGGAGATCAGGGAGGCGCTGCTGCGCACCAGGAGGGTGGGCCCGGAGACGGCCGGAACCGGTGTATCCGCCAGTACGGTCTTGCCCGTATCGAATCTCTGGAGAAGCTGCTTCATCGTGTCGGTGCCAGTCAAAAGAGAAGCTAAAACATAGCATGTACCGCTTCCGCGTGCATCCCCACCGCGGGGCTCACACAGAGGCACGGAGGAGGTCACCGTGGGACGATGCGCGTCACGATCTGGCTGCCGGGCGTGGCGGCCTCCCACCAGGACGAGGGGAGGCGCTCGCCGTAGTGGGGCGAGTACCAGCCGAGGACGTCGTCGTCCGCGGCGCGGTGGAGGGTGGCGCCGCCCTCCACCTCCACGCACTGGGGGGCGGCGTCGGGGTGCAGGAGCCAGCGGACGCGCATCTCCGCGGCGGGGGCCAGCGCCGTGTCGGTGACCGTGACGCCCTCCGGCGCGACGTGGACCTCGCGGCGCACGCGGCCCGGGATCTCGGCGACCAGGACGGCTCCATCGGCAACGCAGCGCGCCTCGCGGATGTCCGCCTCCGGCCACAGGTACCAGAGGAAGCGGGGGCCGCGCACGCCCGGCTCGGCGCCGTCCAGCGACGGAGTATTGTGGACGCGGCCCCACACCAGGCCGTTGCGCCAGGGAGCGGGGGCGTTGTAGGCGAAAGTTCCGGGATCGACCAGCACCTCGCGCCCCTCGTAGCGGACGTCGAGCTGCAGCGGGTCCAGGTGGCCGGGCCGGGAGCGGTAGCGTCCCGCGCGCAGGAACACGGACCAGCCGCCCACCCGCGCCACCGCCCACCCGGAAGCCCCGCTGCGCACCGTCGTGTCCGCCGGGCGTACCTCAGGCACCGGCAGGCGCATCCACGCGCACACCTCCGGGTCCGGCCGCAGCCCCTCGGGCATGGGCAGGCGGAAGGCGGCGCACGCGGCCGTCAGCGCGGGGCGGAAGTCGCGATACTCGCCCAGCGTAACGGGGTGGATGAAGGCGCCGTCGTTGGCGCCGTGGTTGGGAGCGGCGCCCGTGTGCGGGTCGATGACGCTCCCCAGCAGCTCCACCGCCGCCGCCACGCGCCGGCGGACGCTCTCCGGGAGCGCATCGTCCAGCGCGCGCGCGGCCAGCGCGAGCTGCTCCAGGGCCAGGCGCGTGTAGGTGAAGGAGTGCTGGATGTACCAGCCATCCTCCGTGAACTGCTCGAGCACCAGCCGCTCCAGCCACACCCGTCCGCGCGCGAGCCACCCCTCCGCCTCGGGGTGGATGCCGCGCAGGCGGGTGCCGAGCAGCACCAGCCCGCCCGCCTCGGAGATGGCGTGGTTGTTCCGCTGCGACACCGCGTAGCCCAGCGCGTCCGCGATGCGCTCGCCGGATGCGGCCAGCACCTCCGCGAGCAGCGACATGGCGGCGGGGGTGCTGGATGGCGCGTCCGCCAGGTTCGCCTCGGCGTACAGAAGCGCCACCGCGCGGATGGCCGTCTCCTGGCCGCAGCCCCAGTGCGGGCCGTGGAACGGGGGATTCGCGGACCGCCAGGCGGCCAGGCGCTCGTGGAAGCTCCGCGCGAAGCGATCGTCGCGGGTGAGCAGCCAGCCGCGCACCAGGTCGTACACCCAGCCGAAGCGCGCCGGCTCCCACAGGTCCTTGATGTCGCCCGCGGCGGGGTCCAGGTGCGGGATCCTCCACCACGGCGCCGCCGCGGCGTACTTCGCGCCCGTGCGCGGGTGGCGGAGCCATGCGGCGGGCCCGTCCGGAAGCTTCCGCCAATCCCAGCGGTACGCCTCGTACTCGCCCGCCAGCACCCGCCCGGCGCGCTTCATCGCTGCCTCGCGGTCGGTGGACGCGGCGAGGCGCTCCGCATCCGCCTGGGAAGGGTGTGGATCGGGGAGCGGGGCGCTCGTGATGGGGTGGCGCGGCTCCGGGCGGAAGCGGTTCCCGGCCCTGCGCGCCTCGTGGAGCGCGCGCAGCGCCGCCCCGCGCGCCCCGAAGGTGCGGTACAGCGTGGCCGCGACGTCGGGCCAGCGCGTGGGCGAAATCATCGGAGCAGCGGACGAAGCGCCGCGTCCAGCCGCGCGGCGAGCGTGGCGCGGCCGTGCTCGCGCGCCACCCAGGCGCGCCCCTGCTCGCCGCGCCGCGCCCTCACGGCGTGCGTCTCCGCGGCCAGGCGCACCACGGCTTCGGCCAGGGCCGCGGCGGAGGTGTCGGCCGCCTGCACGCCGGCGCCGGAGACGCGCACCATCTCGGCCACGTCGCCCGGGACGTTGCAGACCACGGGGAGGCCGGCACCCAGGTAGTCGAAGAGCTTGTTGGGGCTCACGCCGAACGCGTACAGCGGCGATTCGCGCAGCACCATCAGGCCGGCATCTGCCTCGCCCAGCAGGTGGGGCATCGCGGCCTTGGCCACCGGGTCGCGGAACTCCACGTTGCCCAGCCGGCGCTCGGCGGCGGAGCGCACCAGCTCCGCCTTGGCGGGACCGTCGCCCACCAGCAGGAAGCGGATCTCCGCGCGATCCTGGAGCAGCTCCGCGGCACCGAGCACGGCGTCGAGGCCGTTGGCCGGGCCGTGCGCGCCCGCGTACACCAGCGTGAAGGTGGGCCGCTCCGGCCGCTGGATGGCGGCGAATGCCTCGGCATCCACGCCGTTGGGGATGTAGACCAGCTTGCCCGCGTCCACCCCGCGCTCGGCCAGGTACCCCTCCACCCCGCGCGCCAGCACGACGATGCGGTCCGCGCGCGCGTACAGGCGGCGGGCGAGGAGGTAGAAGGCGAGGTAGCCGGGGCCGCGCCGCGCCCCGCCCGCCACCAGCCCCTCGGGCCACAGGTCGCGCACCTCCAGCACGAACGGCACGCGCAGCCGCGTGGCGAGGCGCGCCGCGGCCCACGCCGCGAACGGGTGGGGAGACGAGCCGATCACCACGTCCGGCCGCCGGCTCCCCCCGCCGTCGGCCAGCAGCGACGGGCCGAAGCTCAGCCAGTTGGCCAGCCGCCGCCAGTTGTTGCGCTCGTACGGCGCCGTCCACAGCCAGCGGAACTCCACCCCGTCCACCGTCTCCGGCACGGCGCCGCGCTCGGCGGCGCCGGAGCGGCGCGTGTAGCTGCGCGTGTGCAGGTTGAGGTCCGACGCGGCGATGGTCACGCCCCACCCCAGCCGCCCCAGCTCCCGCCCCAGCTCGAAGTGGCGCGTCCCCCCGCCCTCCCGCGGCGACACCGCGAAGTGGTTGACCCACAGCAGGTTCACCGTTGCTCCTCCGTCTCTGTCCGTGTGAGCCCCGCCATGAAGAGCTCCCGGTTGGCCTCCACGAGCCCCGGCGCGGCGAGGCGCTGGCACACGTACTCGTAGGCGCTCTCCCGCATCGCCTCGCGCCGCGCGGGCGGGAGGGCGGCGTAGTGCTCGATGCGGGCGGCGAAGCTCGCCTCGTCGTCCAGCGGCAGGTCCCACCCCGCTCCCGCGGCTTCCAACCCGCGCCAGGGCGTGGTGTTGGCGATGAGCACCGGCGTGCCCGCGCTCAGCGCCTCGGGGATCACGTGCCCGTAGTTCTCCCCCTGCGTGGGGAGGAAGAAGAGGTCGTGGTCCGCCATCACCCCGGGCACGCGCGCGGGCTCCACCGGCCCGTGGTAGCGCGCCTTCACGTGCGGCGGCAGGCCGTCGATCATCTCCTCGCAGCGAGCCCAGTAGGCGGGGTCGCGCACGGGCCCGTAGATGTCGAGCTCCACCGGCGCCGTCACCCGCCCCAGCACGCGCAGCGCGAAGTCCAGGTTCTTGACGGGCGACACCCGCGCCAGGAAGACGATGCGCAACGGCCCGTCCTCCGCTCCCCGCGAGCCACGCGGAGCACGGACGCGCTCCGCCGCCGGCAGGTTGGGCGCGATCCTGACGGACGCGGGCGGGGGGCGCATGACGCGCAGGATGTCGTCGGCCTCGTACTGGCTGGACGCCTGCCAGGTCACCGCGCGCTGCATCCCCAGCGCGCGGAACACCTTGAGATACGGCTCCTTCTTCCACCGCTTGTACGCCAGGGCGGAGGGCGCGAGCTCGCCGCGCGGCGCGATGATGACGGGGCGGCGCGGGAAGCGCCCCATCGCCCGCCCCACCAGCGTACGCACGGTGAACACGGCGTCGAAGAAGCTGTTGAAGTACAGCACGTCGTGCGGCGTGCCGGCCACCACGTGGGCCAGGTCGCCCACGCCGCGCGCCCCAGGCGACGCGTAGAACACGCGCGCCTTCCCCACGGCGTTCCACGCGTCCGGCGCCACGTCCGGGTAGGGCGCCGTGTCGGTTGCGTCGCGGTCCGCGGTGACGATGCGGAAGTCCAGCTCTTCGCCCAGGTGGTCCACCAGGTTGGCGAGCGTGCGGATGGGCCCGCCCGACTTGTAGCCGGGCAGGTAGTAGTGGACGAAAGTGAGGACGACGGGACGCGCCATCAGGGGCCGCGCAGGCGCGCCGCCACCTCCTCGCGCGCGCCGCGGGCGATGGCGAAGACGTTGTGGTACTCGGACGACGGGCGCGGGCAGTCGCGCAGCACGCGCTGCTCGAGGTCGTACAGGCACACGTCCCACCCGCGCTCCGCCAGCCAGCCCCACAGCTCCGCCTCGGTGAAGCCGTAGCGCCGCAGCAGCCCGTTCACCTCCAGCAGCCACACGGGCGGGCTCATCTCGCCCAGCAGCCGCTCCGCGCCGCGCAGCGCCAGCGGCTCGGCGCCCTCGATGTCCATCTTCCCCGCGGCCCATCCCCCGCCCCGCAGCACGTCGTCGAGCCTCACCGTCTCCATCTCCACCGCCGACGCGGCGCCCTTGCCGCGCGCCAGGTGCCCGGTGGTGCCGCCCGCGAGATCGAAGCTCACCGTGCCCGCCCGGTCCGACACGGCCACCGGGTGCACCTCCACGTTCTTCAGCCCGTTGAGCTCCACGTTGCCGCGCAGGCGCCTGAGCGTCTCGGGGCCCGGCTCGAAGCTCGCCACGCGCCCGGTGGGGCCCACCCGCGACGCCGCCAGGATGGTGTACACGCCGATGTTGGCGCCCACGTCCACGAAGCCGTCGCCGGGGCGCAGGTAGTGGCGCAGGAACGACATCTCGATCCAGTCCGGGTAGCCGGCGGCGTAGATCACGCCGCTCGCCGACGTGCTGTCGCGGTAGCAGCGCAGCTTGTAGCCGTCGTACACGCCCACGTCCAGCGTGCGCCCCGTGGCCCGCTTGTAGAGCTGCCATCCCGCCGCCCGCGCCAGCGCCCTCCCGCGGCGCCCCCGGTTCGCGGGGTGGTTCCATACGAAGCTCGCGACCGAGCCCAGGTGCCTGAAGACCTTCACGTGCCGCCTTTTCGCCGTTGGATGAAGTGCTTCTCTCAGGAACCGTTCATTCTTCGTGGGCGGCCATGACCCGCGCCGCCCCCATCAGCAGCCACACCAGCATCCCGCTTCCGCCCAGCGCAAAGAACACCGATTCGCCGAAGTTCACCATCAGGGCGGAGAGCGCCAGCACCGTGGTGGGGAAGGTGGCCCGCCTGGTGAACACGGGGCGCAGGAGCGCGCCCACCATCAGCAGGAAGAGGGTCATCCCCACCAGCCCGACCTCCTCCAGGATGGCGACCGCCGTGAAGCCCTTCTCGGTGGAGGCGCCCACGGGAAGCCCCAGCAGCGGATCGCGGCGCACCAGGAACGACGACGGGTCCGACCCGACGCCGAAGCCGATGCCCGTGAGCGGGTTCTGCCGGAAGTTCTCCATGGAGGCTTCGATGAGGAAGCCGCGCGAGGCGTGGAACGCCGCGTCCAGACCCGCGTCGGCCCGCCCCTTCATCATGAAGTTGAGCACCGCGCGCGAAGCCGTCTGCGTGTGCGTGGCCACCCACCCCGTGCCGGCCCCCACGGCCAGCAGCACCAGCACGATCCACGCGCGGGGGATGGCCACCCGCATGCGGCCGGACACCATCCACCACAGCCCCGCCAGCAGCAGCCCGGCGACGCCCGCCACCAGCCCCGTGCGCCCCTGCGTGGCAACCAGCGACAGCGCGGCCATCCCGGCCAGCGCCCACTTGGCCAGCCCACGGTCCTGCCGGGTGATGAGCCGCGCGATGCACCACGCCAGCAGGGGGCCGATGAAGAGCGAGTACGTCTGCGGCTGGCCCGTGATCCCCTGGAAGCTGCGCCCGTTGCGGAAGTAGCCCAGCGGGTGGACGATGAGGGGGAACCCGGCCGTGACCACCACGGCGAAGAGGGCAAAGAACCAGAGCCGCCAGTACCCCGCCTCGTGCCGCGTGAGGTGGAAGGCGAAGAGCACCGCCGTGCTCCCCATGGAGAAGCTGGCCAGCTTGAACAGCGACACGTCCAGCGCGTAGCTGGTGTACACGGCCAGCCCGGCCGTGGCCAGCACGAACCCCGTCACCCACAGCCACGCGCGCGGCAGCGACGACTCCCTGAGCACCACATGGGTGAGCACGTTGGCGGCCCCCGCGGCAAGGATCAGCCAGCGGAGCACCTCGCCCAGCCCGCTGGACGCGAAGAGCCCCGGGTTGAGAAAGGTGGCCAGCCACGACAGCGTGAGCGCCTCGATGCACCGGCGCGGCCCGGCCAGCGCCCACAACGAGAGGAACAGGTACACGCCCATGTGCGCCGCGGCTCCCGCCTGCCGCGAGAGCAGCGTGCCCACGAACGGCAGCAGGAGCACGATGGCGTACTTGGCCAGGATGTGCTCCGTCCGCCAGTGGCGGGGACGGCGCGGAGCCGCCGCCGGCCGGGGCCGCGCGGGTGCCGCCTGCTGCGGGTCCACGCCGTTCATCACCACGTCCATCTACTTCCTCCCGCGGGCCCTGAGAGACCTCACCGCCTTGCGCAGGAGAGGCTGGTTGCCGAAATCGCGCGGATGGTCTGGCCGCGTGTAGAAGGCTACCGTGTCGTGTGGGACCACCGCCCTGCGCCTCCACCCGCCGCGCGCGCCGGCCAGCGCCCACCGGGGCAGCGTGGCCGCGTAGCCGATCCCGAACACGCGCGCGCCCGAGAGCGCCTGCGAAACCAGGTAGCGCGTGGTGAAGAGCACCGCCGTGGGCAGCGGGAAGTGCTTGAAGTAGAGCCCGGTGAAGGTCTCCACCCACAGCCGCCGGCGGTGGGCGTTCTCGCCGCCCTGCCGCACCCGGTCGCGGTGCACCACCACCACCTCCGGCGCGTGGTACACGATGTAGCCGGCCGCGTGCATCCTCAGCGTGTAGTCGAACCCCTCGCCCGCGGCGAAGCACTCCGGGTCGCCGTAGCCCACCACCTCCATCGCCTCGCGGCGGATGAGGTGGCACGCCTCGTAGAAGCTGGGGAGCTGCCGCCCCCCCTCGCCCACGTCGTTGATGATGCGCCCGCTGGCCGCGTCACGGATGCGCGGCGAGAGCACCCCGATGCGCGGATCGGCGTCCATGCGCTCGCACATGGCCCGCATCTGCTCCGCGCCGATGGTGATGTCTTCGTCGATGCTGAGGATGTACCGTCCGGTAGCCCGCCGCCACCCCGAGTTGCGCCCGCCGGCCCCGCCCAGGTTCTGCTCGTTGAGCACCAGCTCCAGCCCGGGATGCTCCGCGGCCAGCGCCCGCAGCGCCTCGCGGCTCCCGTCGGTGGACGCGTTGTCCACCACCACGAGCTGAAAGCCGTGCCCGGCGCGCAGCCGGCACAGCGCGGGGATGGTGCGCTCCACCTCTTCCCTGCGGTTGTAGCAGAGCACCACCACCGACAGCTCCCTCAGGTCCATGCCGTGTGCGCCAGGGTATGGGGCACGTCCGACATCACCCAGCGGAACTTGCCGCTGGCCGCGGGCGCGATGTGGGCCACTTCCTCGATGACGATCTCCGCGCCGCTCCCCACCAGCCCCTTCATGTCCGCGGTGATGCGCTCCCGCACCGACGACGGGAGGGGCGAGCGCGTCACCAGGCGGATCGTGAAGCGGTCGATGCGCTCCTGGCGGATCTGGTACCTCTGCACGAGCGCGAGGTGGTGGTCGATGACGTGAGCCAGCGCCATCCCGTGCACGCACCCGCCGTCGGCGAGCGGGATCAGGTCCAGCGTGCGCCCCACCACCTGGCCGATCACCGTGTAGGGGAGCCCCTCCGCCTGGCGGGGAGAGAGCTCCACCACGTCGCCCAGGCGGTAGCGCAGGAACGGGTACGCCTGCGAGAAGAGGTCGGTGACCACCGCCTCGCCCGTGGGCAGCGTCTCCACCACGTACATGTCGTCGTTCAGCAGCAGGTCCCCGTGCGGGTCCGTCTGGGCGATGGCCCCCAGCTCCACCGACCCGTAGAACTCAAGCACCGGGCAGCCGAACGCCTCTTCCATCGCCGCCTTCTGGAAAGGGTAGAGCTTCTCGCTCTCCGTGACCACCGCCTTCAGCCGCAGGTCCCCGAAGCCGCGCCCCGTGTCCAGCAGGTGCCGCGCGATCACGTAGAGAGCCGACACGTACCCGTGCAGGTACACCGGGCGCGCGGCGCGAAGCCGGGCGGCGGCATGCGCCACGTTGTCGCGGGTGAGCGAGTACGCGTCGATCCCCACGCTGTTGCTCATCCAGTCGCGCAGCGCGTGCCGGCGCTTCACCCGCCGGATGCCCGCGGGGGTGGCGTTGAAGTGGTAGTTACGCCCCCACACGCGCCCGCGCCGGTCGCCGTTGCGGATGCCGTGCCTCAGCAGCGACCTCCACATGCACGCGTAGCTGTAGTCCAGCGACGCCGGGTGGCGGCGGAACCTGAACGGCTCGCCGCTGCTGCCGCTCGTCTTGTTGGCCATCAGGGCGCTCACCGGGTACGCGTCCGACTGGAAGTCGTCAAGCCGCTGCCGGTACTCCCGCTTGGTGACGATGGGCAGATCCTGCAGAGTCACGGACTTCGCGCTGCGGAACCCGCTATCCGCGAACCACCTGCGATAGAACGGCACGTGCTTCACCGCGTGGGCGATCAGCGCCTGCAGCCGCTGCTCCCGCAGCGACGCGAGCCGCGAGCGGCTGAGCGCGTCCACCCCCAGCACGATCGGCCAGTACGTCTTGCGGCAGGGGTGGGCGTACCTGTCCTTGAGCCACGCGCGGCGGTCGGAGTATAGCTGGTCGGGGTCCGCGGGTGTCATGGCGATCCTGTCCTGGACGAGCTTCGTGTCGGGCACGGGCCAATGTAGCGTCCCGTGGACACGAGCGTCCACCCCTTTGACCGTGACCAGCGCGTACCGGCACGGAGGAGAAGGGCTCCCCCGTGCCTGTGTACCTCCCCCTGCGACCGCCGTTCAGGACAGCCGGTGCGGCACGTCCGACATCACCCAGCGGAACTTGCCGCTCGCCGCGGGCGCGATGTGGCTCACCTCGTGGACCGCGATGTCCGCCCCGGCCCCCACCAGCCCCGTCAGGTCCGCGGTGATGCGCTCCCGCACCGACGAGGGCAGCGGCTCGCGCGTCACCAGGCGCACCACGAAGCGGTCCATCGCCTCCTGGTGGATCTGGTACTTCTGCACGAGCGCCAGGTGGTGGTCGATGACGTGAGCCAGCGCCACCCCGTGCACGAACCCGCCGCTGCGCAGCGGGATCAGGTCGGTGGTGCGCCCCACCACCTCTTCCAGCACCGAGTAGGGGAGCCCCTTCGCGTGACGGGGGGCTACCTTCACCACGTCGCCCAGCTTGAAGCGCAGGAACGGGTACGCGTGCGAGAAGAGGTCGGTGACCACCGCCTCGCCCGTGGGCAGCGTCTCCACCACGTACATGTCGTCGTTCAGCAGCAGGTCCCCGTGCGGGTCGGTCTGGGCGATGGCCCCCAGCTCCACCGACCCGTAGAACTCAAGCACCGGGCAGCCGAACGCCTCCTCCATCGCCGCCTTCTGGAAGGGGTAGAGCTTCTCGCTCTCCGTGACCACCGCCTTCAGCCGCAGGTCCCCGAAGCCGCGCCCCGCGTCCAGCAGGTGCCGCGCGATCACGTAGAGAGCCGACACGTACCCGTGAAGGTACACCGGGCGCGCGGCGCGCAGCCTCCCGGCCGCCTCGGCCACGTTCTGCGGCGTGAGCGAGTACGCGTCCACCCCCACGCTGTTGCTCATCCAGTCGCGCAGCGCGTGGCGGCGCTTCACGCGGCGGATGGCGGCGGGCGAGGCGTTGAACTGGTAGCCGCGCCCCCACACGCGCCCGCGGCGGTCGCCGATCTGGATGCCGTGCCGCAGCAGCGACCTCCACATGCACGCGTAGCTGTAGTCCAGCGACGCCGGGTGGCGGCGGAACCTGAACGGCTCGCCGCTGCTGCCGCTCGTCTTGTTGACGACCATCTCCCGGGCCGGATACGCGTCCGACTGGAAGTCCTCGAAGTGCTCCCGGTACGCGTCCTTGGTGACGATGGGGAGGTCATCCAGCCGCACACCCTTCACGCTCCGGAGGCCGCTCTCCGCGAACCAGCGGCGGTAGAACGGCACGTGCTCCACCACGCCGGCGATCAGCTCCGCCAGCCGCTGCTCCCGCAGCGATTCGAGCTCCGCGCGGCCGAGGGCGTCCACGCCCAGGACGATGGGCCAGTAGCGCTGAAGGTGGGGGTGTGCGTAACGGTCTTTGAGCCAGGCGCGGCGGTCCGCATAAAGGCGGTGCGTGCGAACAGAAGAGATCATGGGCAATGCGATGGTCTGAGATCGTTCACGTGCCCGGCTGGCGCCCCGCCGGCGGATGCCAGGGCGGTGACGGCCGTGCCTCCCTGCCCTCCCCGCCGGAGAGGATCCGCATCAGGTACCCGGCCCCCGCGGCCGGACTGATGGCGCCCCGCGCCCACCGGCGCAGCTCGCGGCGCTCCTCGATCCCCACCCTTCCCTTCGCGATCATCTCCGCCAGACCGGCGGAGAGCGAACCCACCGAGCCGGCGGCCACCACACGGCCCGCCTCCTCGCTCCTCACCAGGTCGCTGGCCCCGCACGCGCCGCTCACCACCACGGGCGTGCCGGCCATCAGCGCCTCGTTGGCCACGGCGCCCCACCCGTCGAAGCGGCTGGGGAGCACCAGCATGTCCGCCTCCGCCATCAG
>DASVSA010000283.1:0-13737 GCA_036388335.1 Longimicrobium sp.
AGGTCCGCCGGCGGCGGACCTCGTCTGCGATCGCGGTCATTTTCGTCCGGGCATTCGGCGCATGTCGTTTCAGTACAGGAATCTAACACCTACCGCGCCTTCACTCAACGGCGGGCCGGCGGGGAGGCGGCCAGCGAAACCCGGATGATGTCCAGCAGGAGCGGGGTGACGCTCTGGGAGGCGAGGTTGGACAGCACCACGACCGCGAGGCCGTCGTCGGGAAGGTAGGCGCTGGAGGTACGGAATCCTTCCAGCTCGCCGCCGTGGCTGACCACGCGGCGCCCATCGACCGGCTGCACGATCAGGCCGTACCCGTAGTGGCTGGCCCGCGCCGCCCCTTCCGAGGTGGTCATGCGGGTCCACGACTCCGGGCTCACCACGCGGCCCAGCGCCAGCGCGCGGCTCCACGCGGCCAGGTCGCCCGCGGTGGAGCAGAGCGCGCCGGCCGCGTACACCGCCGCCATGCGGGTGGGGGGCATGGCCACCACCCTGGTGTCGCGGCGCGCGTACCCCGTCGCGTACGCCCCGCTGCCGCAGTAGTGGGTCGCCGCCAAACCGTTCGGCCGCAGCATCGCCCTCTCCAGGTATCCGGCGTAGCTCTCGCCGGATACCTTTTCGATCAGCAGGCCGAGCACCAGGTAGCCGGTGTTGCCGTAGCTCCACTGCGTGCCCGGCACGGACGCCAGGGGCTCCTTCGCCGCCCGCGCCAGCACCGAGTCAGGCGCGAGGTCGTACGGCAGGAGCACCGGGTGGTCTGGGATGCCGGACGTGTGGTTGAGGAGCTGGCGGACCCGCAGGCCGTGCCATTCACGCGGCAGCCCGGGAAGGTGCTTCCCGATCTCGTCGTCCAGCGCGAGCCGCCGCTCCTCCACGAGCTTCATCACCGCGGCGGCCGTGAACTGCTTGGTGAGCGACGCAATGGGAAACACCGTCGCGGGCGTGGCCGGAACGCGCTTCTCCCGGTCCGCCATCCCGTAGCCGCGCATGACCAGTGTGTCGCGGCCGCGGACCACCGCCACCGACAGGCCCGGCACGTACGCCGTCTGCTGGAACGCGGCGACGAGCGAGTCCACCCGTGCGGCGACAGGATTCCGCTCCGGCGTCTCGGCGCGGGGTGCGGAGGCGCAGCGCGAAAGCGAAAGGAGCGCCACCAGCACGGCGACGGCGCTCCACGCTTGCAGATGTGACGTTTTGAGTGGTAGCACGAGGGTCGTTGCGGAAAGGGAGGCTGCAGGCACGATCAACGTACCTTCAATCTACTCAGATGCCTAGACTCAGCGAGCTGTACGTAGCATCCGACTCCGATCCGGCGCCAATCGTGGAGTTCCTGCGATGGCTGGCGGAGAGCTACGGGCTGCCGCAGCCGCTTCACGTGCTGGATGCGGGATGCGGTCCGGGGCGCCTGCTGGGCCCGCTGGAGCGGCTGCGCTGGCGGGTGACGGGGATGGAGCCGAACCCGGATTTCTTTGCGGCTGCCCGCGCGTTCGCTCAATCCAGCCGGCGGGTGGAAGTAATCCAGGGCGGGTTCCTGGACATCGATCAGAGCGAGGAGTTCGAGCTGGTGGTGGCGGTCAACAGCTCCTTCGCGCACCTCGTTACTCCCGCCGAGCGGGCGGAGGCGCTGCGGAGGATCCATGATGCGCTGCGGCCCGGGGGCGTGGTCTTCATCGACGTGCCCAACTTCGTGTGGATCCTCACCCACTATCGCCAGCCGGAGCCGTACGCATTCACGGCGCAGGGCGAGTCCGTCACGCTCGTGCGCCGCCACGAGATCGACATCCACGAGGCGACGTTCATCACCACCGACGACTACCTGTTCGAGGATGGAAGGGCGGGGGACCGGCTCGTCCACGCGTACGGCATCGTGACGCGGCCGGAGCTCCAGCATCACCTGGACGAGGCCGGCTTCACCGACGTGCGCACCTTCAACGGCTACGCCTCGCGCTCAGCCGAGCGCCTGAGCGGCCCACGCATGCAGATCGCCGCGCGGAGATGAACTTGTCTCCGTGTCTCTGTGCCTCTGTGTGAGGTCATTCCTGGATGGTGAGCACGCGCGAGCGGGTGGCGGGCGCGCCGCGCGGGGGCTGCACCGTCACCTCCAGCAGGTACTCGCCCGGAGGGAGGCGGCGCGGCAGGGCAACGGTGGTGGAGCGGGCGAGGAGCGCGGCGCCCCCCGGCTCCTCCGTCCAGCGCATGCGGACGGGCGCGGCCGAGGGGGCCAGGCCGATGCGCTCGGCCATTCGCCGCACGCCGCCCACCTCCCGGCGCGACAGGGACAGCGACAGGCGGAGCGAGTCGGAGCCCGGCGCGTCGCGGTACACTTCCCAGAACAGCCCCACCCGTTCGCCCGCCCGGAAGCGCGTGCCGGGTCGGGCCAGCGGCGCGGCCTCGTCCAGCGTGGCGGGGCGCGCGGCCGGGTCGGCCAGGAGGAGGATGTCGGAGATGGCCATCCCGCCCGCCGGACGCTCCAGGGGGAGGGCGTAGCGGGCGCGGCCCGCGCGGCGGCTGGCCACTTCGCGCGCCTCCACGCTGACCATGGCGGTGCGCGCGGGGACCGTCACCTTCAGCGCCGCCGTGGAGCCCGGCGCGCGGGACCGCTCCATCCGCATGGAGGAGTCGCTCTCGGCCAGCACCAGGCCGGCCTCGGTGACGGCGCCGGGGGGCAGGCTGTCCGCGTCCAGCGCGAGCCCGGCCACCACCACCGCCGAGTCGCCGCGGCGGAAGACGGCGAGCTGGTGGGCCAGCGTGTCCATCTGCGAGACCTGCTGCGACGCGTAGGTGGTGCGCGCCTTCCGGTTGAGCATCCGCTCGCCGTCGGGCGGCACGGCGCCCAGGGGCTGCCTGGCGTCCAGCCGCGGGAGGAACTCGCGGCCATGCGGCGTGTGGTGGATCACCAGCGACGGCGGGCCGCCCGGCTGCCCGATGTCGGGGCGGATGCGCTCCCAGCCGATGGGCCGGCC
The DNA here is from genome assembly GCA_036388335.1 of Longimicrobium sp. Lineage (GTDB taxonomy): Bacteria > Gemmatimonadota > Gemmatimonadetes > Longimicrobiales > Longimicrobiaceae > Longimicrobium. The sequence goes on from DASVSA010000283.1 coordinate 2,961, forward strand.
GAAGCGCAGGACGATCTCGCGCAGGTCGTCGCCCCAGGCGATCCCCTCGGTGGTGCGGGCGCGGTCCTGCAGCCGGTCGTGCACCAGCCGCGCGTAATGCTCCGTCTTGCGGTCGTTGCCGGGCTCCATCCACAGCGGGTCCGCCAGCCACCAGATGCGCCGCACGGCCGCCTCGCGCGCGGCGGGCTCCATCCGCCGCAGGGCGCGCGTGTCGTCCAGCTCGATCACGGGCTGCAGGTCCAGCCAGTCGCGGCGCTCGTCGCGGGGCATCGCGGCCAGCGCGGCCAGGAACGCGGTGTCCGCGGCGCCGTACTGCTGGGCCGCGTGGGCGGCGTACCCTTCCAGCGCGTGGCACCACCAGCGCGTGGCGCGGCACTCGCGGGCGGCTGCCACCGCCTCGCGCGCGCCGCCCCCCTCCACCTGGTAGCGCACGCGCTGCCCGGCGATCCACTCGTCGCCGGGGGCGCGGCGCGCGGCCGAGTCCAGCCGGGCCAGGAGCCGCTCGCGCGCCTGCAGCAGCGCGGCCGGCTCCGGCGGCGGGGTCCACCGGTCCTGCTCCTCGTCGTACCACACGCAGAAGCGCCCGATGATCTCGTCGCACCGGGTGCCGCCGCGCCCGCCGTCGTTGCTCCAGGGCAGGTTGCGCACGCGCGTCCGCTCGAACGTGGCCTGCGCGGCGCGCGCCTCGCGCCCCGCGCGCGCGGAGTCCGCGCGCTGCTGCGCGGCGATGGCCGGGCGCGCGGGTAGGCGCTGCGCCACGAGCGGCGCGGCGGCGAGCACGGCCACCAGGGCCGCGGCGGGCGCGATCAGAGGTCGCATGCGGTGGGCTCCATGCAGGGGTCGAACGGCCGGAGATCGGTGCTGCACCGTCCGCGCCAGACCGCGCGCGAGCCGTGGAACGCGCGGCACAGCGCGGATCTGACGAGCCCGGGTGATCGAACGAAATCATTGACACGAGCCCTGCCACCGGAGCACCTTCGCGCCGTCGTGTCCGCAGTATCCCCCGCCCGACCTCCTCCCGGAGCCTCCCATGCGCCGCATCTTCAAGTGGACCGGTATCGTCCTGGGCAGTTTCGCCGGCCTGGTGCTGGTAGGCCTGGCCATCGTGTACGCCGTGAGCGAGCGGCACTTCAACCGGAAGTACGACGTGCAGCCTGGAGCCGTGGCCGTGCGCGGCGACGCGCAGACCATCGCGCGCGGCAAGCACATCGCCCTGACGCGCGGCTGCACGGACTGCCACGGCGACAACCTGGGCGGCAAGACGTTCATCGACGCGCCGCCCATGGCCCGGCTCTTCGCGTCCAACCTCACGGCGGGGAAGGGAGGCGTGGGCCGGGCGTACCGCGACGCGGACTGGGTGCGCGCGATCCGGCATGGAGTAGGGCCGCGCGGCAACCCGCTGCTCTTCATGCCCTCGCACGAGTTCAATGCGCTGAGCGACGAGGACGCGGGCGCGCTGGTGGCGTACCTCAAGACCATGCCGCCGGTGGACAACTCGCTCCCCGCGAACTCCGTGGGCCCGGTGGGGCGCGTCCTCTACCTCACCGGCCAGGTCCCCCTGGTGCCCGCCGAGCTCATCCAGCACGACCGGCGCCCGCGCTCCGCGCCCCCCGTGGGCCCGACCGCCGCGTACGGCAAGTACCTGGCGGCGGGCTGCACGGGCTGCCACGGCACGGGCTTCACCGGCGGCAAGATCGCGGGCCCTCCCGGCATCCCCGAGGCCGCCAACCTCACCATGCACCCCACGGGGCTGGCCCGCTGGACGGAGCAGGACTTCATCCGCGCCCTCCGCGAGGGCAAGCGCCCCGACGGCTCCAAGGTCGACGACTTCATGCCCTGGCGCACCACCGCCCGCATGACCGACGACGAGCTCCGGGCGCTCTGGGCGTACCTGCGCACGGTTCCGCCCGGGGTGAAGGGCAACCACTGATTGCTCACACAGAGACACAGAGGCACAGAGAAGAGCTTATCTCACCCGATCCCGGACGTTCCACGCCCATGCGCCCCTGGTTCCTGCTCATCTTCGCCGCTGTCCTCTTGGTGGGCGGCATCCTCTGGGCACGCAGGCGAACGCGCGCGCGGCGTGAGGAGGTGCGAGAGCAGCCTTTCCCCGCCGCGTGGCGCGACATCCTGCTGCGTGCCTTCCCGCTCTACGCGCGCCTCCCCGGGCCGGACCAGGATCGGCTCCACGGCCTCGTCCAGGTCTTCCTGGCGGAGAAGAACTTCGAAGGGTGCGGCGGCCTGGAGCTCACCGACGAGATCCGCGTGACGATCGCGGCGCAGGCGTGCGTCCTCCTCCTGCGCCTGGAGGACGTGAACTACTTCGCCGACCTGCGCTCGATCCTGGTGTACCCGAGCACCGTCGTACCCGTGTACGCGCACGGACCCGAGCACGGAACGCTGGTGGAGGAGGCGGATCCCGTGCTCGGCCAGTCCTGGCAGCACGGCACGGTGATCCTGGCGTGGGACAGCGTGAAGCGCGGATCGGCGATCCCCAACGATGGCCGGAACGTGACCTTTCACGAGTTCGCGCACCAGTTGGACCAGGAGACCGGCGACGCGGACGGCACGCCCTACCTTTACTCCCCCTCCGGCTTGCGCGAGTGGAGCGCGGTGATGGGGAAGCACTACATCGCGCTGCGGAGCGCCGTGGAGGATGGCCGGAAGACGTTCCTGGACGACTACGGCGCTACCAATCCGGCCGAGTTCTTCGCCGTCGCCACCGAGTTCTTTTTCGAGAAGCCGCTCCAGCTGCAGAGGAAGCACCCTGACCTGTACGGCGAGCTGGCGGAGTACTACGGCCAGGATCCCGCCTCCTGGCTCGCGAAACCCTGAGCTCAGCCGGTGCCGCTCAGGATCAGCCGCGCCGCTTCGCGCGGCGCATCCCACCTCGTCCCGTGAGTCTGCGCATCGGAACTGAGCGATACTCTGCAGCCGTCAGGGCATGGGGGATGCCGTGCGGCGAGGGGAACGACCGCGACGGCACCCGGAGTCTCGGGCGAAACTGCTCATGGGGCGTAACCTGAGAGGCCCTCGGTCCGGATGACGCACCGTCGTGACGAGCGGGCGGATGAACGAGACAGCCGCATCGAGCGCTGGGCGCGGCACCCCGCGGGTCCCCTGCTCCTGGGTTTCTTCGCGATCCTGGAAGCGTGCCTGTTCCCAGCGCCGACCGAAGCGCTGCTGGCGGCTCTCTCGCTGGCGCGCCCGCGCCGGACCTGGCATCTCGTGGCCAGCGCCCTTGGAGGGTCGCTGCTGGGCTCGTTGCTGGGCTACACGATGGGGTACCATGCGCAGGGCAACCTGGAGTGGGCCGCGGCGGGCGCTCAGCGGATCGAGGCCATCGGCGGCCGGTACCGCGACGGCGCCTTCTGGGTACTGGCGACCTCCGGATTCACCCCGATCCCCTACCTGGTTTACACGATCGCCGGCGGAGCCTACGGCGTGCCGCTGCTCCCGTTCATCACCGGAGCCCTCGTCGGACGCGGCTTGAAGTACCTCCTGCTGGGCATCCTCGTCCGCGCACTCGGCCCCTACCTGCGGCAGGCGCTTGCTCGCCCAGGCTGGCTGGCAGGCGCGCTGCTTCTCGCCCTCGCGATTGCGTACGTGGTGCTCCGCTGAAAGGGCCTCACACAGAAACACAGAGGCACAGAGACGAGTTCATCTCTGTGCCTCTGTGTCTCTGTGTGAGCCTGTTGACGTAACCCCGACAGAGAGGGCTATGGACCAAAACCGTCACGATGGCGAACCGCGGCGCCGGGGCACCGCCTGGCTGGCGGCCACGGCGGCCACGGCGGGCCTGGTGCTGTGCCTGGCATCGCTGCTCATATCCGGCGAACGGCTGGCCGGCACCGGAACACACAGCTGGCGGGGCTTCCCGCGGCCATACCTCTTCGCCTGGGAGGATGCCGCTCGCGAGAACGCCCGCTCGGGGTTCAACACCTTCTACTTGATTCAGAACTGGTTGCTGTGGACCGCCGCCGCCGCCGCCGCGCTCCTGTTGCTTCGCTGTATTCGTTCGCGTCAGGCGAGCCGTGATTGAACGACGGGCCGACAATGAGGCACAGAGACGAATTCATCTCTGTGCCTCTGTGTCTCTGTGTGAGCCTAGTTGTTCTCTGCGACGCCCCGATACCCGAACGCGAACACGACCGCCACGAGCCCGATCAGCAGCACCCCGTACGCCGCCGCGCCGCCGAAGTCGAAGGCGCGGAGCTGGGAGAGCATCTCGACGGCGATGGGGCGGGTGCGGTGGGTGTAGAGGAGGATGGATGCCACGAACTCGCCCAGCGCCGTGACGAAGGCGAGGAGCGCGCCCGCCGCTATACCGGGCAGTACACGGGGCAGGACCACGCGGCGCAGCGTGGTGGCGCGCGTGGCGCCGAGGGAGGCGGCGGCTTCCTCCAGGGATGGATCGAGCTGGCGGAACGAGCCCAGCGCCGCCCGCGTGACCAGCGGGATGTTGCGGACGAAGTACGCCAGCGGCAGGATGGCAAAGGTCCCCACCAGCACGAACTGGCCGGTGAGCGGCCGGTGCACGCTGAAGGTGGAGGCGAGCGCCACCGCCAACACCGTCCCCGGGAGCGCCCAGGGGAGGGTGACCAGCGCGGAGACCAGCCAGCGGTTGCGCGAGCGCGAGCGCGCCAGGTGGTACCCCGCCGCCAGCGCGAAGAGGACGTTGGCGAAGGTGGCCACGCTCGCCATCGCCAGGGAGTTGAGCACGGGCCGGAGCCGCTGCGGATCGGTGAAGAGCGCCCCGTACGCCGCCGGCGAGTACACGGGCGGCAGCGTCTCGATGGTCCACGTCCCCTCGGGGACGAAGGAGACCAGGAGGACGGTGGCGTGTGGAAGGAGGAGGAAGCCGACCAGCGCCGCCCCCAGCAGCGTGATCCCCCATCCGCCGCGCCCGCGGGCCGCCGGCGCCGCGCCCAGCCCCTTGGAGGCGCCGGTGTACTCGCGCGCCGCCTCCCACCTCTGAAGCATCACCAGGAAGAGGAGCGACGCCAGCGCCAGCACCACGGCCTCCACCGCCACCAGCCCGCTCTCGCCGTTGAGCTTGCTGGCGTAGAGCTGCGTGGTGAGCACGCGGAACCCCCCGCCGAACACGTAGGGAGCGCTGAACGATCCCATCGAGGTCATGAACACCAGCAGCGCCGCCCCGCCGATGGCCGGCGCCAGCATGGGGAGCGTCACGCGCCTCATCGTCGCCCACCACCCCGCCCCCAGCGCGGCCGCGGCCTCCGCGTAGCCGCCATCCAGCCGCGCCAGCCCCGCCGCCGTGAAGAGGTAGAAGTAGACGTACATGGTGTACGCGTGCACCAGCAGCACCGCCACCGGGCCGCTCAGCCGCCAGGGCGGCTCCTCCATCCCCAGCGCCGCCTGCACGCCCCGCGTCAGCAGCCCGCTCTCGCCGTACAGGAAGAGGAAGGAGATGGTGCCCACCAGCGGCGGCAGGAGCACGGGCAGCGCCGCCAGCGCGCCCAGCACTTTGCGCCCGGGGAAGTCGCGCCGCGCGAAGAGGAAGGCGAGCGGCACCCCCACCAGGCCGGACAGGACTACGCTGGCCAGCGAGATCCACACGCTGGCCCACAGCGCCTGCAGCTCCGACCCGCTTCCGAAGAAGCGCCGGTAGTGCTCCAGCGTGGGCCGCCCCGCGTCCATGAAGCTATCGCCGAGCACCCAGACGTTCGGGTACAGGACGAGCCAGAGGAGGACGATGAGGACCGGCGCGGCGAGCTTCCAGCCGCCGGGGGGACGGCCGGGGGAACGGCGGGGACGGGGGAACGGGGAACGGGGAACGGGGTCGCTTTCGACCGGGAGCGGGGCGGGGAGCTGGGTGCTCATGGGCGCTCCAGGAGGCTCATCGCCATGAGGATGTCGGGCTTGCCGGGTCCGTTGGCGTCGGGCACCACGCCCGCGAGCTCGAAGCCCACGCGCTGGTAGAAGGTGAAGGGATGGTTGCGCAGGTTGCGGATCTCGCGCAGCCGGTCCAGCAAGCCGGGGTAGAGGTGCGCGCCGCCCAGGGTGGTGCCGTCGTTCTCGTCGTCGGTGCCCAGCCAGAGGGTGAAGGCGCCCTGCTCGCGCGCCCGCACCGCGAGCTCCTCCACCAGCGCGCGGCCGATTCCCCGCCCGCGCAGGTCGCTCCTCACTACCATCGGGTGCAGCTCCCAGACGTTGCCGTCGTACGTGCGGATGCCGCCGATCCACCCCGCCACGCGCCCGTCCTCCTCGCGCGCCACCCACGCGCTGCGGTCCCCGACCGTGCAGCTTCGCGCCTCCGCGAGCGCCGATTCCAGGTCCGGCCACGCCTCCGGCCAGTCGTCGCGGAAGCCTTCCACCAGCATCTCGGCGGCCTGGTGAAGCGCGTCCTCGTCGTCCGGGCGCAGCGGCTCGATACGTATACCGTCCGGTAGGCTCATGCGCCCTCCGCGTACGCGACGGCGGGACCGGTGGGCGCCAGGTGCACGGTGTCGCCCGGGGACGCGTCAGAGGGGCCGCCCTGCACCAGCGCCTCGCCGCCGTCCGCCATCTCGACGCGGAAGAAGGTGGCCGCGCCCGCGAAGCGCCGGTCCAGCACCGTGCCGGGGACCGCGCCGTCGCCCGCCGCGCCCAGCCGCAGCGCCTCGGGACGCACCATCAGCCGCACGGCGGAGCCCACCGGCGCGTTCCCCAGCGCACGCCAGCGCGGGCCGGCCGCCAGACGGCAGACGAGCGCGCCATCGGACTCCCCCTCCACCGTGGCGGGGAAGAAGTTGGCGCGTCCCAGGAACGCGGCGACGAAGGGGTTCGCGGGGCGCGCGTACAGCTCCTCGGGGGTGCCGAGCTGCTGCAGCCGTCCGCGGTCCAGAACGGCGATGCGGTCGGAGAGGGCGAATGCCTCCTCCTGGTCGTGGGTCACGAACACCGCCGTCATGCCCAGCTCCTTGAGCAGCGCGCGGATCTCCGTGCGGGTGCGCTCGCGCAGGGCCGCGTCGAGGTTGGAGAGCGGCTCGTCCAGGAGGAGGAGGGGTGGCTGGGGGGCGAGGGCGCGCGCGAGGGCTACGCGCTGCTGCTGGCCGCCGGAGAGCTCCTGGACCTTGCGCCGCTTGTATCCGCCGAGCTCCACGCGCTCCAGCGCCCGCTCCACGCGCGCATCCACGTCGCGCCCGCCGCGCGCGCGCAGCCCGAACGCCACGTTCTCCCCCACGTCCATGTGCGGGAAGAGCGCGTAGTTCTGGAACACCATCCCCACGTCGCGCCGCTGCGGCGGCAGGGTGGTGACGTCGCGCCCGTTCACCCACACCTGGCCCGAGGTGGGGTGCTCGAAGCCGGCCACCATCCGCAGCGTGGTCGTCTTGCCGCACCCGCTGGGGCCCAGCAGCGTGAGGAACTCCCCGGCCGCCACCTCCAGCGACACGCCGTCCACGGCGGTGGTGTCGCCGAAGCGGCGGGAGAGAGCGTCCAGGCGGAGCATGAAGGGACGGGAACGGGGAACGGGGAACGGGGAACGGGCCGCAAAATCTTGCGGCGCCGAACTCGGTCTCCCCGTCTCCATCCCCCCGTTCCCCGTTCCCTGTTCCCCGTTCCCCATTATTTCCCCTTGTTCCTCACGTGCTCGTCCCAGTGCCGCATCCACGCCGGGCCGCGTTGCTGGAGGCGGCTCCAGTCCATCGGCTCCGGCTTGATCTGCGCGCGGGCCGCGCGGAGACGCTCCGGCAGCGAGTCGGCCGGGATGTCGGCGCGGGCGGGGAGGCGGGCGAAGTCGCGCGCGGCGGCCACCACCGCCTGGGTGCCGCCGACGAACTCGGCGAACTCCTGGGCGCGCTTGGCGTTGGGAGCGCCGCGCACCACCGCCACCGCGTCCACCAGCAGCGGCGTGCCGCTGCGCGGGAAGACGTAGGCGATGGGATACTTGCCCGCCAGCGCGTCGATGTCCGGCATGTCCCACAGCGTGATCAGCCCCTCGCGGCGCGCCAGCTTCTGGTAGAGCAGCGTGGGATTGAGGACGTACTCCTTGGTCTGGCCATCGAGCCGGCGGAGCCACTGGAAGCCCTGCGCCGTGTCGCCGGTGGCGCGGATGCCGCGGTCGATCACCATCCCGAAGATGGTGCGCATGGTGCCGCTCGCCATGGGATCGCGGATCAGCACCTTTCCCTTCCACTTCGGGTCCAGCACCTCGTCCCAGTCCTTGGGCGCGTCGGCGGCGGAGACGACGGCGGAGTTGTAGGCGATCACCTCCGGCGTCACGTAGGTGCCGTACCAGAAGCCGCGCGGGTCCTTTGCGTCCGCGGGGAGGGCGGCGGCCCAGGTGGGGGTGAAGCGCGCCAGGAGCGAGTCGCGGGCGGCGTCTTCGAAGGTGCCGGCCGGGGCGCCCCACCACACGTCCGCCTGCGGGTTGGCGCGCTCGCCGCGCAGGCGGTCCAGCACCTCCTGCGAGCCCATGTCCACCGTCTGCACGTCCACCTCGGGGTGCAGGGCCTCGTAGCGCTTCTCGAAGGCCTGCAGCATGTCGCGCCCGTGGGGCGAGTACACGGTCAGCGTCTCGCGCCCGTCGCCGCATCCGGCGAGGAGAAGGGCGAGCAGGGCGATGCGTCGGGTCATGGGCTCACACGGAGACACAGAGGCACAGAGAAAGAGTTCATTTGCCCAGGGCGAGCAGGTTGGCGAAGAGACGCCAGGCGCCGGGGACGCCCTCCGGGAGCTGGCGGAAGAAGGCGAGGCCGGTGTACACGTACGTCCCCTCGCCGACCTTGGCCGTCAGCAGGCCGCCGCGCAGGGGGGGCTCGCCGGGGTCGCCGGTCTCCAGCAGCGCGGTGTAGCGCGGGTCCCAGGTGCGGGCGAAATAGAGGCCGCGCTCCTGCACCCATCCCTGGAAGTCCGCGCCGGTGATGCGGTTGGGCGTCGTGAACAGCGGGTGCGTGGGAACCAGGATGTTCACGGGCGCCGCCTCGTCGGTCACGCGGTCGTGCGGGCGGCCCATGGTGAGCGGAGAGGGGGCGAAGCTGCCCTCCACCAGCTCGTATTTGTTGTACAGCACAACCAGCGTGCCGCCGCGCCGCACCCAGTCCAGCAGGCGGGCGTTGTGGCGGGCCAGGTCGGGGCGCACCTCGTAGGCCCGGCTCCCGGCCACGATCACGTCGAAGCGGCTGAAGTCGCCGCCCGCGAGCGCGTCCTCGTCCAGCAGCGTGGGGCGGATGCCGAGCTGCTCCAGCACGCCCGGCCCCTCTTCGCCCGCGCCTTCGATGTAGGCCACGCGCAGCCCCGCGGGCACGCGCACGTCGAAGGCGCGCACCAGCGTGGACGCGCCTGCGTACAGCGGGCGCGTGCGGACGTGCGGGTAGTCGATGAGCTGCGCGCCGCGTGTGTAGCGGCGCCCCTCCGCGTCCTGGAAGACGGCGGACATCGGGTAGTCGCCCGCGCGCAGCCCGGCGGGGGCGCGCACGGTGAACTCGGCCTCCTGCACATCGCCCGCGGCGGCGAAGCGCACCGGGATCGACGCCGGCTGCGCGGTCCACCCGGCGGGGAGCTCCAGGCGCAGCGTTCCCGCGGTGCCGCGCGGCGCCTCGCTCGCCAGGTCCACGCGCACCCGGAAGGTGTGGTCGCCCGCGAGCGGGAGGATCCGCACCGCGCGCTCGGTGCGCACGGACACGGTGGGCACCACCATCAGCGGGCGGCGCAGCTCGCCCTGGCGCGGATCGACCTCGCGGAAGGTGGCCTCGCCCTCCAAGGGCAGCTCGGCGCCCGCGACGGCCAGGCGGGCGGACGCGAGCACCGGGGCCGCCTCGAACGGCTCCGACGCGGCGGAATCGCCCGCGGGCCACTCGTACAGGTCGCCGCGGCGCGGGCGGCGCAGGAAGTAGGGCTCGGTGGGCGCCGCATCCGCCGGGATCGTCACGCGGAAGCGGCGGGTGAGGATCGCACCCGGCTCCAGCGGCGCGGCGGGGAGCGGCGCCGCGGGCTCGGCCGTCCACCCGGCGGGGAGGCGCGGCTGAAGGGCGGACACGCTCACCCGCTCGCGCCCCCCGTTCCACATCGACACCTCCAGCCCGAACGTCTGGCCGGGTACGAGGCGGGCGTCATCCGCCACCGCGTCCAGCACCAGCCCCGCGGCCCGCGCCAGCGCGTCCTCGGCGTCGCGCGTCTCGGCGGCGCGGCGGAAGGCGGCCTCGGGGTCGCCCGCGGGGGCGGAGCGGAGGGTGTTGAGCGCGGACGCGAGCGCCGCCACCGACGCGGTCTCCGGCGCGCGGGCCGCGCCGGCCACCGTGGTGTCGATCCCTTCCCAGATGGACCGCTCCGGCCCCGCGGGCGCCGGAGCGATGCGGCGCAGGTAGCCCCAGCGCGGGCCCGCCGTCTCCGGCCTGCCCATGTCCTGCGAGCGGTGGCGGGAGCGGCTCGCCATCGCGAGCTGGAAGGGCGAGCGGCCGATCAGCGGGTCCAGGTTGCCGATGGCCAAGCGCACGGTGGCGCTGGTGGAATCGCCGCGCAGCGACTGGTAGAGCTTGGCGGTGCGATGCGGTCGCAGCCCGGCCGCGATCTGCTCGGGGAAGCGCGCCGGATCCGCCGCGGCGGTGAACGCCTCCCGGGCCAGAATGCCGGATACCTGGTGCTGACCGTGACCGTCGGCCGGGGTTCCGCTGAACACGGCGATCACGATGTCGGGGCGGAAGTGGCGGACCGTCGCCACCACGTCGCCCAGCAGGGTCTCGTGCGGCCAATGCCGGAAGGTCTCCTCCGCGTTCTTGGAGAAGCCGAAGTCGATCGCCCGCCCGAAGAACTGCCGGGCGCCGTCGATGCGCCG
>DASVSA010000284.1:0-13553 GCA_036388335.1 Longimicrobium sp.
AGGCACTAACGCACTAACGCACTAACGCACTAACGCACTAACGCACTAACGCACTAACGCACTAACGCACTAACGCACTAACGCACTAACGCACTAACGCACTAACGCACTAACGCACTAACGCACTAACGCACTCACGCACTGCAGTCCGTCCCACCCAACCCCCCAAGGAGCCGTTCCATGGAAACCGCCAGCAAGCCGCTCATCCAGATGGAGTCCGTAGGCAAGGTGTTCCTCACCGAAGAGGTGGAGACGCACGCACTTTCCAACGTGCACCTGGACATCCGCTCCGGGGAGTACGTGGCCATCGCCGGGCCGTCCGGCTGTGGCAAGACGACGCTCCTCTCCATCCTGGGGCTTCTCGATTCGCCCAGCGGCGGGACGTACACCCTCAACGGGCAGCCGGTGAGCGGGCTGTCGGCCTCGCAGCGCGCGCACATCCGCAACCGCGAGATCGGCTTCATCTTCCAGGCGTTCAACCTGATCGGCGACCTTACCGTCAAGGAGAACGTGGAGCTTCCGCTCACGTACCGCGGCATGCCGGCGGCCGAGCGCAACAAGCGCGTCACCGAGGCGCTGGAGCGGGTGGGGATGGGGCACCGCGTGGGGCACTACCCGGCGCAGCTCTCCGGCGGCCAGCAGCAGCGCGTGGCCGTGGCGCGCGCCATCGCCGGCACCCCCTCCGTGCTCCTGGCGGACGAGCCCACGGGCAACCTGGACTCCACCAACGGCGAGCAGGTGATGGGGCTGCTGCAGGAGCTCCACCGCGAGGGCGCCACCATCGTCATGGTGACGCACGACCCGCGCTACGCCGAGCACGCCGAGCGCAGCATCCACATGTTCGACGGGCAGGTGGTGCGCGAAGAGCGCTCCGCCGTCACGGCCGAGCTGGAGCGCCACGGCTTCGAGGTGGGCTGATGGGCTCGGTGGGGCAGGACGCCCGCTACGCGATCCGCGCGCTGCGCCGCAACCCGCTCTTCACGGCCGTGGCGGTGGCGTGCCTGGCCCTGGGGATCGGGGTCAACGCGACGGTCTACAGCATCGTGTACGGCCTGCTCTACCGGCCCTTTCCCTTTCCGCACCCCGAGCAGCTGGTGGTGCTGGAAGAGACGCAGACGCGCAGCGGCGTGGCCGACGCCCCGGTGTCGTACGCAAACCTGCGCGACTGGCGCGAGGCGAGCACCTCGTTCGCCGTGGTGGGCGCCGTCAGCGACCGCTCGCTCGCCCTCTCCGGGCCCGAGGGCGCGGAGCGGGTGCCGGGCGCGGCGGCGTCGTGGGAGCTCTTCCCCGCGCTGGGCGTGAGGCCCGCGCTGGGCCGCGGCTTCACGGCCGAGGACGACCGGCCCGGCGCCGCCCCGGTGGTGGTGATCGGCCACACGCTGTGGGAGCGCCGCTTCGGGGGGGCGCGCGGGGCGCTGGGGAAGACGGTGCTGGTGGACGGGGCCCCGCACACCGTGGTGGGGGTGATGCCCGAGGGCTTCGGGTGGCCGCGCAACCAGCAGGCGTGGGTGCCGCTGGCGCCGCTGGCCCACGCGGCCGCGCGCACCGAGCGGCAGCTGTTCGTCATCGCCCGGCTGCGCCCCGGGGTGTCGGTGGAGCAGGCGCGCGCGGAGATGGGGGGCGTGGCGCGGCGCATGGCGGAGCGCTTCCCGGCCGAGAACGGCGGGTGGGGGATCCGGGTGGCCTCGCTGCGCGACGAGCTGGTGGGGGAGGGGGGCGACACCATCTTCCTGGCGATGCTGGGCGCCGTGTCGTTCGTGCTCCTCATCGCCTGCGCCAACGTGGCCAACCTGATGCTGGCCCGCACCGTGGGGCGCGCCCGCGAGATGGCCGTGCGCGCCGCCCTCGGCGCCGGGCGCGGACGCATCGCGCGGCAGCTCCTCACCGAGAGCGCCATCCTTTCCCTCGCCGCGGGCGCGGCGGGGGCGGCGCTGGCCGTAGCCGGGGTGCGCGTGTTCGTGGCCATGTTCCCGCCCGAGAACGCCATCCCCACCTGGATCCACTTCCGGGTGGACGGGCCGGTGCTCCTCTACACGCTGGCGCTGGCGATGGCCACCGGGCTCCTCTTCGGCGTGGCGCCCGCCCTGCGCGCCTCCCGCGCGGACCTGCAGACCACGCTGCGCGAAGGCGGGCGCGGCGCGGCCGGGCGCACCGGGAAGCTGGCGGGGCTGCTGGTGGTGGCGCAGGTGGCGCTCTCGCTCACGCTGCTGGTGGGGGCTTCGCTCTCCATCCGCAGCATCGCCGCCCTGCGCGGCGCCAGCGCCGGGTTCGACACGGCGCCGCTGATGACCTTCGAGCTGGCCCTCCCCGGCGAGGCGTACTCGTCGCCCGAGGTGCGGGCACGGCGCGCGGAGGAGCTGGCCCAGCGGGTGGCCGCGCTCCCCGGCGTGGTGGGCGCGGGGGTGTCGCCGGCCACGCCGCTGGGGGGCGGCACCGCGTTCGGCAACGTGGAGGTGGAGGGGCGCGCCTTCGCCCGCGGCGAGGAGCCGGGGGTGGACTACGCGGGCGCCACCGGCGGATGGCTGCGCACCCTGGGCGTGCCCATGCTGCGCGGGCGCGCGCTCACCGACGACGAGGCGCGGCGCAGGTCCGGCGTAGCGGTGGTCAACGCCGCCATGGCCGCGCGCCTGTGGCCCGGCGCGGACGCCGTGGGGCGCCGCTTCCGGGTGGCGGGCGGCGGCGAGTGGCTGACGGTGGTGGGCGTGGTGGCGGACTTCCGCGACGCCTCCATCCGCCCCGGCCCCGTGGGCCCCGCCGCCTACCTCCCCCTCCCCTACACCCCCGAGCGCAACCTGGGGATGATCGTGCGCGTCCCCGCCGGCGCCGACCCGGCCTCCGTCACGCGCTCGGTGAGGCGGGCGGTGGGGGAGGTCGATCCCAACCTCCCGGTTTATGGCGCGCGCACCATGGAGGAGCTCCGCCGCCTGGGCTTCTGGGCCTACCGGCTGATGGGCGGGATGTTCCTGGCCTTCGGCGTGGTGGCGCTGGTGCTGGCCGCCGTGGGGCTGTACGGGGTGATCGCCTACGGCGTGGCCCAGCGCACCCGCGAGATGGGGGTGAGGATGGCGCTGGGCGCCGGCCGCCAGGACGTGCTGCGCCTGGTCGTGGGCCGCGGCGTGAAGCTGGCCCTCGCCGGCATCGCGGTGGGGATGGTCGCCACCTGGGGGCTGAGCGGCGCCCTGCGCAGCGCGCTGTACGGCGTGGCATCCACCGACCCGCTCTCCTTCGCCGCCGGGGCCACCTTCCTGGCCGGCGTCGCGCTTCTCGCATCGTACCTCCCCGCGCGCCGGGCGGCGCGCGTGGATCCCATCGTCGCACTACGCGCGGAGTAGGCAGACATGGACAAGCTCCTGCAGGACCTTCGCTACGCCGTACGCTCGCTGCGCAAGAGCCCCGGGTTCACCCTGGTGGCGGTGCTCACGCTGGCGCTGGGGATCGGGGCCAACACGGCCATCTTCAGCGTGGTGAACGGGGTGATCCTGCGCCCCCTCCCCTACCCGCAGCCGGAGCAGCTCCGCTACCTGGGATGGCAGTGGAAGAGCGGCTCCACCATGAACGCCGTCACCGCCTACCAGTTCCAGTACTGGCGGCAGAACTCGCGCTCCTTCGCGGGGATGGCGAGCTTCGACCAGCACGCGGCCGAGGTGGCGGGGGGCGGGTTCGCGCAGGGGCTGCGGGGGACCGACGACTTCCTGCGGGTGCTGGGGGTGAAGCCGGCGCTGGGGCGCGGCTTCCTCCCCGAGGAGAACCGCCCGGGCGGGCCGCGGGCGGTGCTCCTCAGCGACGCGATGTGGCGCTCGCGGCTGGGCGCCGACCCGCGCGCGGTGGGCCGCACCCTTACGCTGGACGGCGAGGCCCACACCATCGTGGGGGTGCTGCCGCCCAGCTTCCGCTTTCCGCAGGCGCCGGACTGGACGGAGTTCGTGCTGCCGCGCCGCCCCGTGGTGGACCGCGAGGACGAGGGGCACAACTCCACGGTCGTCGCCCGGCTGCGGCCCGGCGTGTCTCCCCGCCAGGCGGACGCGGAGATGGCGGCGCTGTCGGAGCGCTTCCGCCGCGAGAACCCGGACCTGGCCCAGGCCGGCGAGGGCGTGAAGCTGGTGGACTACGGCTCCATGTACCTGGGCGGGCTGCGCACGGTGCTCTGGGTGCTGCTGGGGGCGGTGGGCGTGGTGCTGCTGATCGCGTGCGTCAACGTCGCCAACCTCCTCCTGGCCCGCGCCGCGCGCCGCCAGCGCGAGATGGCGGTGAGGGCGGCGGTGGGGGCCGGTCGCGGGCGCATCATCCGCCAGGTCATCACCGAGGGCGTGGTGCTGGCGCTGCTGGCCGGCGCCGCCGGGCTGGCCGTCGGGATGGCGGGGGTGCGCGCCCTGCTGGCACTCGCCCCCCAGCTCCTGCCCCGCACCGAAGAGATCGGGCTGGACGCGCGGGTGCTGGGCTTCACCTTCCTGGTGGCGCTGGGCACGGGGGTGGTGGCGGGGCTCGCCTCGGCGCTGCCGGCCACGCGCACGGACCTGGCGGGCGTGCTGCGCGGCACCTCGCAGCCGGGCGGGCGGGGGCGCGGCGCGCGCGTGCTGGTGGCCGCCGAGGCGGCGCTGGCCGTGGTGCTGCTGGTGGGAGCGGGGCTCCTGGCCGGCAGCCTGGCGCGCATGAGCCGCGTGGACCTGGGCTTCAGGACGGAGCAGCTCCTTACCGTCCGCATCCCCCACGTCCCCGAGGGATACGGGACGGCCGCCCGCTCCGCCGCGTTCGCGGAGCAGGTGATGGAGCGCGTGCGGGAAACGCCCGGCGTCGTGTCGGTAGCCGCCGTCTCCTCCATCCCCTTCCGCCGCGGGATGAACATCCCCGTGACGGTGGAGGGCCGCCCCGACGCCACGGAGGGCGCCATCGAGTGGCGCGCGGTGACGCCGGGCTACTTCCGCACGCTGGGGGTGCGGGTGGTGGGCGGGCGCGACTTCGCGGCGACGGACGCGGCGGGGGCGCCGGTGATCCTGGTCAACGAGTCGGCCGCGCGCGAGTACTGGCCGGGCCGCACCCCGCTGGGCGCCCGGCTGCTCGTGGCCAACATGGGCGGCAAGCCGCTTCCCGGGGTGGATGATCCGCCGCGCGAGGTGGTGGGCGTGGTGGGCGACATCCGCGACCAGCAGCGCGACCTGGCGCCGCGCCGCACGGTGTTCGTGCCGATGTCGCAGGTGCCCGACGCCTTCGCCTCCCTGCCGTCGCTGGTGGTGCGCACCACCGACCCCGCGTCGGCGGGCGCGGCGCTGCGCCAGGCCATCGGCGAGGTGGACCCGCGCATGCCCGCTCCCGAGCTGCGCATGATGGAGGAGGTGGTGGGCGCCACCATGGCCCAGTCCCGCTTCAACGCCCTGCTGATGGGGAGCTTCGCCGCCGTGGCGATGCTGCTGACCGGGGTGGGGATCTTCGGCGTCGTCTCGTACACGGTCCGCCAGCGCACGCGCGAGATCGGCGTGAGGATCGCCCTCGGCGCACGGCAGGGCGACGTGCTGGGCACGGTGGTGAGGCAGGGCATCCGCCCCGCCGTCGTGGGGCTCGTCGTCGGGCTGGTGCTGTCGGCCGGGCTCTCGCGGCTGGTGTCGGGGATGCTGTACGAGGTGAGCCCCACCGATCCGCTCACCCTGGCCGCCGTGTCCGTGCTCCTGGTGGGCGTGGCCGTGCTCGCATCCTACCTCCCCGCCCGCCGCGCCGCGCGGGTGGACCCGATGGTCGCGCTTCGCTCCGAGTGACATGCATGTAACAGCAGCCTCACACAGAGACACAGAGACACAGAGGAGTACTTCATCTCTGTGCCTCTGTGTCTCTGTGTGAGGCCCATCCTTTTGGAGACTCAGCGATGGACACCCTCCTCCAGGACCTCCGCCACGCCTTCCGCGCGCTGCGGCGGAGCCCCGGCTTCACCGCCCTCGCCGTGCTCACGCTGGCGCTGGGGATCGGCGCCAGCACGGCCATCTTCACGGTGGTCAACGGCGTGCTGCTGCGCCCCCTCCCGTACGGCCAGCCGGAGCGTCTGGTGGAGCTTCGCCACGTCAACGCGGGCGAGGGGGTGGGCGACGGCACCTTCTCCGAGCCCGACTTCCTGGACCTGCAGCGCGCCGTCCCCGAGTTCGCGCGGCTCGCGGGCTACTGGTACGCGCCGGGGCAGAGCGGGATGGACCTGATGGGCGACGGCGAGCCCATGAGGCTCTCCGGCGCGTTCGTCACCCCCGACTTCTTTTCCGCGATGGGAGTGGACGCCGCCGTGGGCCGCACGCTGAGCCCCGAGGAGGGGGTGGCCGGCGGACCGCGCTCCATCGTGCTGAGCCACGGCCTGTGGACGCGCCGCTACGGCGCCGACCCCAGGATCGTGGGGCGCCGCGTTCAGCTGGACGGCGACCCGTTCACGGTGGTGGGGGTGATGCCGCGCTCCTTCCAGTACCCGGCGCGCGAGGTGGACGCCTGGCTGCCGCTGGCCATCTTCGGGCCGGACGACATCGGGCGCACGCGCGACAGCCGCTTCATGCGCCTGGTGGGGCGGCTGGCCCCGGGCGCCACGCTGTCCACCGTCCGGCAGAAGACGGACGCCACGCTGGCCGGCCTGGCCCGCCAGTACCCGCCCACCAACGAGGGGCGGGGCACCGCCGCCATCGTGCCCCTCAAGGACGCGCTGCTGGGAGGGGTGAGGCCGGCGCTGCTGGTGCTGCTGGGCGCGGTGGTGGTGGTGCTCCTCATCGCCTGCGCCAACCTGGCCAACCTCCTCTTCGTGCGCGGCGAGACGCGCCGGCGCGACGTGGCCATCCGCGTGGCGCTGGGGATCAAGCACGGGCGCCTGGTGCGCCAGCACCTGGCCGAGAGCCTCCTGCTGGCGCTGGCCGGCGGGGCGCTGGGCTTCGGGGCGGCGCGGCTGGGGGTGAAGTGGCTGGTGGCGATGGGCGCCGGCGACCTGCCGCGCGCGGACGACATCCGCGTGGACGGGGTGGTGGCGGCGTTCACCCTGGGGATGGTGCTGCTGACGGCGGCGCTGTTCGGGGCCTGGCCCGCGGCGCGCGCGGCGCGCGGCGAGCCAGGCCAGGCGCTGCGCGGAGGCGGGCGTGGCGGCAGCGTGGGGCGCGAGCGCGCCGCCGCCCGCAGTGGCATCGTGGTGGTGGAGACGGCGCTGGCGGTGGTGCTGCTGATGGGCGCGGGGCTGATGCTCAAGAGCCTGTGGCGCCTGGCCAACGTGGACCCCGGCTTCCGCAGCGAGAACGTGCTCACGCTCAGCGTGGACCCGCCCGACACCGAGGGCGGCGGGGCGATGGAGCGCATCACCTACCGCAACCGGATGATGGAGCGCGTGAGGCAGGTGCCCGGGGTGGTGGCGGTGGGCGCCAGCAAGACGATGCCGCTTCACGGCGGCGGCGAGCCCTACACCTTCCAGCTCGGCGACCGCCGCGACGTGGACGTGAAGCCAGACGCGGGGCTCTTCATGGTGACGCCCGAGTACTTCCGCGCGCTGGGGATCCGCCTGCTGCGCGGGCGCGACTTCACCGAGTCGGTGGAGCGCGACCGGCTGAGCGTGATCGTCAACCGCGCCATGGCCGCGCGCCTGTGGCCGGGGCAGGACCCGGTGGGGAAGACGCTCTACTTCGCCCCCATTGAGAGCGACCTCACCGTGATCGGCGTGGCGGACGACGTGAGGACCGAGGGGCTGGCGGCCGAGCCGGGGAGCGCCATGTACGTGTCGATGAACGGCCCCTTCTCGCGCAGCTCCACCAAGCTCTTCGTGCGCACCCAGGGCGACCCCGCGGCGCTGGCGGGCGCGGTGACGGCGGCCATCCGCGAGGTGGCGCCCAGCCAGCCCATCGTGGGCGTGTCCACGCTGCGGCAGATGGTGGCGGGCACCATCGCGGAGCCGCGCATGTTCGCCATCCTCACGGCGCTGTTCGGGGCCGCGGCGCTGGGGCTGGCGCTGCTGGGGATCTACGGGGTCATCTCGTACACGGTGGCGTGGCGCACGCGCGAGATCGGCATCCGCATGGCGCTGGGGGCCGAGGCGCCCTCGGTGCTGCGCATGGTGATGAGCTGGACGCTGGCGCTCACCGGGTGGGGGGTGCTGGCGGGCGTCGTGATCGCGCTCGTCTTCACCCGCGTCCTCTCCAGCCAGCTCTACGGCGTGTCGCCCAGCGACCCGGCCACCTTCGCCGTCGTCATCCTGCTGCTGACGGCCGCGGCGCTCGTGGCCAGCTACATCCCCGCCCGCCGCGCGGCGCGCGTGGACCCGGTGGTGGCACTGAGGGCCGAGTAACCGCGGGCTGACACGGAGGCACAGGGATGACTTCGTCTCCGTGCCTCCGTGTCTCTGGCCCGGCATCGCCGGGCGGTTGAAACCGCTGCAACGACCACACGAAGTCCCCCTGCGGGGACTACAGGGTCGCTGCTCGGGCCGAAGGCCCAGTCCGCGGAGGCGGACTTCGTGTAGTTGTTGCCGCGAATTCATTCGCCCGCAACGCGGCTGCCGCAGGCTCACACAGAGGCACGGAGGGACGGAGATGAGCAGTCTCGTGCAGGACCTGCGGTACGGGGTGAGGGCGCTGCGGCGCTCCCCGGTGTTCGCGGCGGTGGCCATCCTCACGCTGGCGCTGGGGATCGGGGCCAACACGGCCATCTTCAGCGTGGTGGACGCGGTGCTGCTGAGGCCTCTCCCCTTCCAGCAGCCCGAGCGGCTGGTGAACCTGTGGGGGAGCTACGCCGCCAGCGGGCGCACCAGCACCTCGCTCCCCGACTTCCTGGACTGGCGCGCGCAGCTCACCACGCTCGGCGACGTGAGCGGCTTCACCACCGCCTCGTACAACCTCACCGGCCGCGGCGAGCCGGAGCGGGTGAAGGGCGTGGCGGCCACTGCAACCTTCTTCCGCACCTTTGGCGCGAAGCCCGCGATGGGGCGCTTCTTCGCCGACGGCGAGGACCGCGACCGGGCGGAGCGGGTGGTGGTGCTGGGGCACGGGCTGTGGGTGCGCCACTTCGGCGGGCGCCCCTCGGTGCTGGGTGAGACGGTGGTGCTCAACGGCATCCCGCGCACCGTGGTGGGAGTGGCGCCCGAGGGCTTCCGCGCCGGCGCGGCCGCCGACCTGTGGGTGCCCCTCAACATCGACACCGAGTACCCGCGCCGCGCCGAGTTCCTCTCGGTGGTGGGGCGGATGAAGCCCGGAGTCACGCTGCAGCAGGTGCGGGGCGAGATGGAGCTCATCCGGTCGCGCCTGGCGCGCCAGTACCCGGACACCAACGGCAGCATCGGGGTGGAAGTGGTCTCCTTCCAGGAAGACCTGGTGGGGAAGCTGCGCCCGGCGCTGGCGGCCTTCGCGGGGGCGGTGGGGCTGGTGCTCCTCATCGCCTGCACCAACGTGGCCTCGCTGATGCTCACCCGCGCCGCCGCGCGCGAGCGGGAGATGGCGGTGAGGATGGCGCTGGGCGCCGGCCGCGGCCGTCTGGTGAGGCAGCTGCTGGCCGAGAGCGTGGTGATGGGCGTGGCCGGCGGTGGGGTGGGGCTCCTCCTGGCCATGGCCGGGGTGGCGGCGCTCAAGCGCTCGCACGCCGAGATCCTCCCCCGCTTCGGCGAGGTGGGGGTGGACGCGCGGGTGCTCGCCTTCAACTTCGTGCTCGCCACTCTCACCGGCGTCCTCTTCGGGCTGGCGCCGGCGCTCAGCGCGGGGCGGCGCGAGCTGGCCGGCACCCTGCGCGGGGGCGGGCGCGGCGTGGCGGGTGCCGGGGGCACGCGCAGGCTGCGCTCGGTGCTGGTGATGAGCGAGGTGGCGCTGGCGCTGATGCTGCTGGTGGGCGCCGGGCTCCTCATCCGCAGCTTCGCGCGCCTGCAGGCGGTGGACGTGGGCGTCGACACCTCGCACGTCCTCACGGCGCGCGTGTCGCTGCCGGGCTCCGCGTACCCGGAGGATGCACAGCGGCGCGCCCTCTTCGAGCGCGTGCTCGCCCCGGTGGAGGCGGCGCCGGGGGTGACGGCGGCGGGGCTGATCACCGGCCTCCCCGTGACCGGCGGCGCGGACTACCTGTCGTTCGAGATCGAGGGGCGGCCCGCCACCGAGGGGGTGCAGCAGGACGCGCAGCCCTTCTCGGCCACGCCGGGCGCCTTCGCGGCGCTGCGCATTCCCGTGCGGCAGGGGCGGGGCTTCGGGCCGGGGGACAACGCGGACGCGCCGCGGGTGGCGCTGGTGAGCGAGACGATGGCGCGCCGCTTCTGGGGCAAGGTCTCGCCGCTGGGCTCGCGCATCACCTTCGACGGCGAGGACCCCGCCGGGTGGATGACCGTGGTGGGCGTGGTGGGCGACACCCGCGTGGAAGGCCCCGCGCTGGCCGCCTATCCGCAGGTGTACGCCCCCCTGGCGCAGGTGCCCCAGCCCTCCGTGTACGCGGTGGTGAGGACGGCCGGCGATCCCCTGGCGCTGGCGCCGGTGGTGCGCGCCGCCGTGCGCGAGGCGGACCCGTCGCTCCCCGTGTACGACGTGGCCACCATGGACGAGTGGCTGTCGCGCGCCGTGGCCCAGCCGCGCCTGGGCACCACGCTGCTGGCGGTGTTCGCGGCCGTGGCGCTGGCCCTGGCGGCGGTGGGGATCTACGGGCTGATCGCGTACACGGTGTCGCAGCGCACGCGCGAGATCGGCGTGCGCATGGCGCTGGGCGCCCGCCCGGCGGAGGTGATGAAGATGGTGGTGGCGGAGGGGATGAGGCCGGCGCTGGCGGGGATGGTGCTGGGGGCGCTGGGGGCGTGGGCGGCTTCGCGGGTGATCGCGAGCCTCCTCTTCGGCATCACCGCGACCGATCCGCCGGCGTTCCTGGCCGCCGCGCTCTTCCTGGCCTGCGCCGCGGCCCTGGCCGCCTACCTCCCGGCCCGCCGCGCCGCGCGCCTGGATCCGGCGATCGCGCTGAGAGCCGATTAGGCTCACACGGAGACACGGAGGCACAGAGACGACTTCATCTCTGTGCCTCTGTGTCTCTGTGTGAGGCGATCAGTTGCTGGGGTTGACGTACACGTAGAAGCGCGTGGGCGGGGCGTCGCCGGCGGAGACGTCGAGGGTGACCTGGCCCGTCTGCGCGGGGAGCGTCCAGGTGCCCAGCGAGGCCACGCCGATGTTGTCGGTGGTCTGCGGGACGCCGGAGAGCGTGCCCCCGTTCTGCGAAAGCGTGAAGGTGACGGGGACGTTCGGTACGGGCGCGCCGCCCGAGTCGCGCACGATGACGGCGGGGGTGGCGACGACCGCCTTCCCCGCGAAGCCGGACTGCGTGATCTGCGTCAGCGGCAGCACCTTGGCGGGCACGGGCGGCTTGAGGAGCTCGGTGGTTCCCGTCCCGTCCCGGTCGCAGGCGGACAGCAGCAGCAGCGCGGCGAGGGCGTACTTCGGAAAGCTTTTCATCGTACGGATGTGTAGGGGTTGGCGCGTAGGAATGACGGCAAGCACGTCCGGCCCGGAGATGGGAGCGCGCTCTGTCCGGTTGTGGGACGGGTGATTCCCAGCCCTGGACAGCCCGCGTGAGCCCGCCAATCCGAATACGTTGCAGCGCCGCCAATTGTGACGGCGCGCCCGTGGGAATGCATGTCGCTACAGGGAGGCACGTCGTCCCTCTCTGTTCCCCGTTCGAGCCAACTCACCATGTCGCTGATCCAGGACTTCCGCTTCGCCGCGCGCTCCCTGCGCCGCACGCCGGGCTTCGCGCTGGCGGCCGTGCTCACCCTGGCCCTGGGCATCGGGGCGGGCACCACCGTGTTCTCCGCGGCGCAGGCGCTCCTCATGCGCCCGCTGCCCTACCACGACGCCGCGCGGCTGGCCGAGGTGTCGCTCTCCACCCAGGGCGGCACCGTGTTCGTGACCGCGTCGGACGAGCTCCGGAAGGCGGTGGCCGGGCAGCGGCGCGTGGTGGACGGTCTGGCCGGGACGCTGGAGGAGGGGCTCAGCCTGCGCGCCGCGGACGGGCCCGGCGTGGCCAACGGCGTGCTGGTGACCGATGACTACTTCAGCGTGATGGGGGTGAGGCCGGGGCTCGGGCGCTGGCCCAGCGCGACCGACGAGGCCGCCATCTCCAACCCGCTGTGGAAGTCGCGCTTCGGCGGCGACCGGGCGGTGCTGGGGAGCACGGTGAAGATCAACGGGCAGGCGTTCCGCGTGGTGGGCGTGGCCCCGGCGGAGCTCACCGCCGCCTGGATCGGCGACCGGCCGGAGGTGTGGCTCCCGCTCTCCGCCGCGCCGCAGCTGCTGCGCGACGGGCCCAAGCGCAAGTTCGGGGTCAACCTGGTGGCGCGCCTCCGTCCCGGCGTCACCCACAAGCAGGCGGAGGCCGCGCTCACGGCCGTGGTGCGCGCCAACCGCGACCCGGACGAGGGCGCCTTCGCCCCCGACGCGGTGGTGCTGAGGGAGGTGAGCCCCATGCCCTGGCACCGCAAGGAAGACGTGACCGGCGCTCTGCGGCTGCTGGCGCTTGCCACGTCGCTGGTGCTGCTGGCGGCGTGCGTCAACGTGGCCGGTATCCTGGTGGCCCGCGCCACCGCCCGCGCCCGCGACACGGCGGTGAGGATGTCGCTGGGCGCAGCCCGCGCGCGCGTGGTGCGCGGCATCGTGGCCGAGGCGATGCTCCTCACCTTCGCGGGCGCGGCGGCCGGCGTCCTTCTCTCCGCCTGGTTCGGGCGGCTGCTGATGGCGCTCCCCTGGCCCGACTCGGTGGCGGTGGAGCTGGTGCCGGGGCTGGGGACGTGGGCGTTCGCGCTGGCCCTCGCGCTGGTCACGGGCGCGGCCATCAGCATCGTCCCGGTGCTGCAGACGTCGTCCGCGGACGTGGTGCCGCTGCTCAAGGGGAGCACGCAGCTGAAGCGCGGCGGGCGCGGGTGGATGCGGGGCGCGCTGGTTTCCGCGCAGATCGCGCTCTCGCTGCTCCTGCTGCTGGGCGCCGGGCTCTTCATGCGCGCGCTGGACCGCGCGTGGCGCATGGACCCCGGCTTCGACCCGGCGGGCGTCCTCACCACCTCGCTGGACCTGAGCAGCAGCGGCTACGGGCCCGAGCAGACTACCCAGTTCTTCGGCCAGCTGCAGGAGCGCGCCCGCGCCCTTCCCGGCGTGGAGGCCGCCTCGGTGTCGATGTACGTCCCCTTCTCGCAGGGCGCCGGCGGGATGATCCACGCCACCGTCCCCGGCTACACGCCCAAGCCGGGCGACATGCCCTTCGTGATGCTGAACGCCGTCTCGTCCGACTTCTTCCGCACGCTGCGCATGCCCGTGCTCAGGGGCCGCGGCTTCGCGCCCGCGGACGAGAACGCGGACGTGGCCGTGGTGAGCGAGGCGCTCGCCGCGCGCTACTGGCCGGACGGCAGCGGGGTGGGGAAGTCCATCATGATGGGGAAAACGGCGCTGGAGGTGATCGGCGTGGTGCGCGAGGTCAACCTCCGCACGCTGGGCGAGAAGCCGCACGGCCTCCTCTACCTGCCGATGGCGCAGGCTCCCGGCCTCCCGCAGCGCACGCTCAACGTGCGCGTCCGCGAGGGGCAGGAGGGTCCCGTGGCCGCCGCGCTCGCCGCCGAG
>DASVSA010000285.1:0-12098 GCA_036388335.1 Longimicrobium sp.
GGCCATAGCCCCGTCGTGCTATACCGGGCCTCCTGCTTCACGGCGCGGTAGCCCACCGCCCAGCGCGCGCTGTCCGACGGGTGAGTGGACTCCCAGCTGCCGCTCGCGAAGGCGTACGCCACTGAATTGTCGAGGGGCTGCGCGCGAAACGGCCCGTGCGTGGGGTAGTAGCCCCCGGAACACGGGGGGAAGCAGATGGTGGGGATTGGCTCCACCGCGTCTGCCCGCGCGGCGAACCGGCTGGCGCCCACGGAGTGGCGCAGCGTCCCAGCTCCCAGGGTGTGGTGAAGCGAGAGCTGCCCCGCGTTGCTCCCCCAGCGCGCGTCGGTGGCCGTGACGAGCGCACCGATGTCGCCGCTCAACCGGTCCGCCTCGTGGATCCCGCTCGCCTCCATCCGCATCCCACGGCCCAGGTGGGCATCCACGCGGCCGGCCACGTCCCGAAAGGAGTACGGGATGCGATCCACCCCGGCTCCGAGCGCGGTGGAGACGCCCTCGGGGAGGAGGTCCGCGTACGTGCGCCGCCCCGCCACCATCCACCCTACACGCCCGTTCCGCGTGCGCCCGTCCACCACGGTCCTCCCGCTCACCAGCGACAGCTCCACCGCTCCACGATGGCCCGGCGCCCCCCCGGCGCGCGAGCGCAACGCCACCACCGCCGCGCCTCCGCTGCGCAGCTCCGCCGGCTGCACCCCCGCGTGGAGGAAGGCTGCCCCGACCGCGTCCGTGTTCACGGACGAGAACAGGCCCGCGCCGTGCAGGGGATTGAAGAGGGGTACTCCGTCGAAGTAGACCGCCGTCTGGTCCCACGAGGCGCCGCGGACCCACAGCTCGGCCGTGTAGTCGTCGCGGGTTCCCACCCCGGGGACGCGCTGGAGCGCGCGGAACAGGTCCGCTTCTCCCAGGGTGAGCGCTTCCTGCACGTCGGCCCGTGTGATGGAGCGGGTGTCGCTGGTCAGGTAGCGGTCCTGCCGCGCCCGCTCGGCCAGCACGCGCCGGGGGTCTTCCCGCTCTGCCGCCTGGGTGCCGGCGAAGGAGCCGTCCGGGTGGACGGCGGCCGTGTGGGCCACCACCGGCTCCAGGTGGATCGGCTGCACCAGCATCCCGATGGAGAGCTGCGAATCGTGCGACTCGCTGACCCGCAGGTCCACGGTCACCGGCCGGTACCCCAGGGCCCGGGCGTGGAGGCGGTAGTTCCCCGCCTGGAGGGTACCCAGCCGGTACAGCCCGGCGCTGTCGGTGACGGCCACCCGGGCTTCCCTGCCGAAAGGAACCGGGTTGTCCCCCCGCTCCAGGAAGATCCCGGCGGGTGACGGCTGCAGAATCACCCGCACGGAAGCCAGCGGCTGCATCGTCTCCGAGTCCACCACCACCCCGAGGATGGAACCAGGCACCGCCGGCCGCTGCCCGCGCGCCGCGGGGGCAGCCAGCAGGAGCATCGCGACGGCCGCCAGGGCGCGGACGAGCCGAGCTCGTGATCGATCAGAGTTCATAGACGTCCGTACCGCCGGGTGAGCGGAAGAGGAGCATGCCCCACACCAGAGAAGATGTCTGGGCGGGCTGCTTTATTACAATGGGTAAGATCCAGATCATCGATTCCTGCAGTGGGGCGGGGTGAACCCCTGCTGGAGAGCGAGCGACGGTCCCGCGGTTCACGTCCCGGTCCAAGCACCCGGCCGTCCTGGCGCTCCGTGCGCTCGCGGCGAGATCGCGGGACTCTTACCAGATCCGGGAGAATCGGAGCGGGCACCTGTAGGGGCGCGATTCATCGATTCATCGCGCCCGTGCCATCCCCCTATACCCCCTTGGCCCGCACCCAACCTTTAGGGGCAGCCCCGCGTGGCTGCCCGTGCCCTGCCGCCCCGGCGAACCTGCCACCATCGGGGAAGGGACTGACGGTCCGGGCAGCCACATGGGGGCTGCCCCTACCAGGGACCGGTGCGGCGGAATGGAAGGCGGAGCGGCTCTGAAGGCATGGGCGCGATAAATCGTGCTCCTACAACGGCCCACTGGCGGTGGAGAGGACCTGCTCCAAGCTGTCTCTCTGATCCGGCATCTGCAACAAAGCGGGTAGGTCAGAAGAATCATGCACGAATGCTCCGGCCACAACGGGCACGGGCGAGCGGGTGTGGTGGCCGTCTCGATCCCGGTGGATGTGAAGAAGTGTGCGGATGGAGGAGACCGATCCCGAAAACAAGGAGGTCCATCCCCGCGGTGTTGGCGTGGACGCCCGTTGCGGCTATCCCTGGTCCACGCCGCCGAGCCGTGGCCCGGACGTATTCCCGCGTCGTGCGTCGCCGTGAGGCAGGCTCGGCGCACGCTGAGGCTCAGCGGCCGTCGCCACCGTTCCCGTGAACCCCAGCCGGAGCACCACATGGTCAACCGTCGCCAGTTTTTCGGAATCACCTTCGGCGCCGGCGCCGGGCTGGCGCTCACGCCGGGGCTGCTCCGCGCCCTCCAGCACCCGGGCGGAAAGCTCATCCAGCGGGCCATTCCGTCCACCGGTGAGATGCTCCCGGTCATCGGACTCTCGTTCTCGAACCACGCGCTGTGCGCGGATCCCGCCGCGCTCAGGGAGGTCCTCAAGACGTTTGCCGACAACGGCGGCAGAGTCTTCGACGCGCAGCACGGCAACGCGGACGCGGAGCAGTTCCACGCCACGGTCGCCAACGAGCTCGGGATTCAGAATTCGCTCTTCTGGTCGACGCGGGGCACCCGCCCCGGCGGACCCGGCGGCCCACCGCAGCTCGGCAACGACGCCGTGCAGGCACACGTCGGTACGTTGGCCGCGAGGCTAAGGGTGCCCAAGATCGATCTGGCCATGCTGCCCCCCCAGGGGGACCCGATGCACCTCGCCGCCCTCAAGGAGGAGAAGAAGGCCGGGCGCGTCCGGTACATCGGCGTGCAGGTGATCGCCGATCCCGTGTACCCGCAGCTCGAAGCGGTCATGCGCAACGAGCCGATCGACTTCATCGGCATCGACTACGACATCGCCAACCGCGCCCGCGTCGAGGACACGATCCTGCCGCTCGCCCTGGAGCGGAAGATCGGCGTGATGGCGTTCTTCCCCTTCGGCAACAATGGAGGAGTCAGCTGCGGCAGTGGCAGCAACCTCTTCGGGCGAGTCGGCAACCGGCCCCTCCCGGCGTGGGCCGCCGATTTCGACGCCACGACCTGGGCGCACTTCTTCTTGAAGTACGTCATCAGCCACCCGGCCGTCACCGTGGCCCGCGTGGGGACCACCAAAGCGCACCACATGCTCGACAACATGGGCGGCGGCATCGGCCGCCTGCCGGACGAGGCGACGCGGAAGCGCATGGCGGAGCTGATCGACGCGTTGCCGCCGGTTACGGTCGCGGGCGGACCTGCCTCGCGGTCGGCACACGGGCCTCCAGGCTCGATCGTGCTGCCCGCGGCGGTCCTCGACCGCTACGTGGGTGAGTACAGGACGGCCACCGGGGACACCCTGAACTTCCGCCGCTACGGGACGATGCTGGTCGGGAAGGTGGGCCGCGATCAGGACACCGTCATCTACGGGCGCTCCCAGACCCGGTTCCAGCTGGGCCCGAGCTTCATCGAGTTCCAGGTCGGCAGCGCCGGAAAGGCCACCGGTCTCATCTACGAGCGGGGCAGCCAGAAGATCCCGGCAGCGCGCATCCGCTAGGAGGAGGCAATTCGAATGATCAATCATCGATGCGCGGCAGGGATCGCGGCGGGCGTGCTCGCCCTCGCGATGGCCGTCGGGCCCATACAGGCGCAGCAGCAGGCACCCGTGCGCGTACCCGTGTCGGTACTCCAGCGGTACGTGGGCGAGTATGACCAGAACGGGAGCACCATCAGGGTGGTCCTCAGCGGAGACACACTGTTCCGGGAGGTACCCGGACAGCGGGTCACCCTGGTGCCGATCTCCGAGACCCTGTTCAGGATAGGCCCCGTGTCCACGGCGGAGTTCGTGACCGACCGGGCGGGCGGGGTGACGCAAGTCGTCAGCGACGGAGTGGCCTTCGAGTTTCGGCTCCCCCGCAAAGGGTCGCGCGCAGCGCCGCCGCCAGCGCCGCCGGCCGCTGCAGCGCGTGTTCCCAGGTCGGTGCTCGAGCGGTACGTGGGCACCTACGAATTCATTCCCGGCCAGATGGGCCGAACCGATCTCAGGGTCGTGGTCCGCCTGCAGGGAGAGACACTGATCCGGTCGATGCACGAGGACGTCGTCCTCACGCCGATCTCGGAGACCCGCTTCAGGGTGGGCAATACATCGCTGGTGACGGAGTTCGTGATCGACGAGGCGGGGGTGACGCAGGTCATGGGCTCCGGCTTCCAGCAGTTGCTGTCCCGCCTCACGAGCAAAGGCGCACCCTGACGCCGGAGGCACGCAGGCCGGCTAGATTCGCCGGATCACTCATCGCCTTCTGCGTGGCCCTGGATACTCCGCCGGGGCGAATGGCCGCGCCGTTGGACGCCTCCTGAACGAGAAAGGCCCCAGATGACCGCCATCTTCCAGCGCTTCACCGAGATACGCCGGGAGGAGGTCGCGCCGGTGCTCGCGTCGGCGCTTTCCTTCTTCTTCATCCTCACCGCCCTGATGGTGCTGCGGCCCGCCCGGGAGGCGCTGGGGATGCAGCGGGGGATCGAAGCCGTCCGCTGGCTATTCGTGGGCACGGCGGTGGTCACCCTCGCGGTGAACCCGGTGTTCGGGCTGCTGGTGAGCCGCACCCGCCGCCTGGTCTTCATCAACACCACCTACCTCTTCTTCGCCGCCAGCCTGCTGGTCTTCTACGCCCTCCTGGCGATGGCGCCCACGGCCATCGGCGAGACCAGCGGAATGGTCTTCTTCGTCTGGTTCAGCGTTTTCAACCTGTTCGCCACCATGGTATTCTGGGGCCTGATGGCGGACCGCTTCTCGCTGGAGCAGAGCAAGCGGCTCTTCGGGGTGATCGCGGTGGGAGGCACGCTGGGCGCCATCGCCGGCCCCTGGCTCGCCTCCCAGCTGGCGGAGCCGCTGGGGACCGCCGGGCTCCTGCTGGTGGCGGCGGGTTCGCTGGTGCTGGCGGTGCTCTCGGTGCGGGCGGTGGCGCGCCTGCAGCCGGAACGCGCCCGCCCCGCGGCCTCGGACGACCCCGAGGTGGACGAGCGCGCGGTGATCGGCGGGAGCGCGTGGGAGGGGCTGCGGGCGGTGTTCCGCTCCCCGTACCTGCTCGGCGTGGCGGCGTACGTCCTGATCTTCACGGTAATCGCCACCTTCCTCTACTTCACCCGCCTGCAGATGGTTGCAGCATTGGGCGAGGGCCTGGACATGCGCACCACGGTCTTCGCGCGGATGGACCTCTACGTGCAGCTCACCACCCTCGTGCTGCAGGCGCTGGTGGTGGGAAAGCTGATGAAGCACGCAGGGATCCCGGCGACGCTGGCGCTGCTGCCGATCACCGCGGCGATGGGCTTCGTGGGACTGGCGCTGGTGGCCTCGCTGGCGTCGCTGGTGGTCTTCCAGGCGGTGTTCAACGCGGTGGAACGCGCCATCACGCGCCCCGCCCGCGAGACGCTCTTCACCGTGGTGAGCCGCGCCGACAAGTACAAGTCGAAAGCCTTCATCGACACCTTCGTCTACCGCGGCGGCGACGTGGTGGGCGCGCAGGTGGAGGGGGTGCTGGGGCGTCTGGGGACGGGGCTCGCGGCGCTGATCTCGATCTCGGTGCCGCTTGCCGTCGCCTGGGCCGCCCTCGGCATCTGGCTCGGCCGGCGGCAGGAGATAACAGCAGGGCTCACACAGAGACACAGCGCCACAGAGAGAAAAGCAGAAGAAGCTCTCTGTTCTTGCCGTTCCTTCTGTGGCTCTGTGTCTCGGTGTGAGACCGCTGTTCCTCCTATTTCCGTTGGGCACGCCAGCACCACAGGACTGAATGGAGATCCGGGTTCTAATTGTTGATGACGAGGCCCTCGCACGCGAGCGAATCCGCTCCCTGCTCGAGCCAGAGACGGGCTTCCGTGTCGTTGGCGAGGCGGAGAACGGGTCCGAGGCAGCGGCCGCGGTTCGGGAGCTGTCGCCCGACCTCGTCTTCCTCGACATCCAGATGCCCGGCCTCGACGGCTTCGGGGTCGTGGAGGAGGTCGGCGTGAGGAACATGCCGCTGACCGTATTCGTGACGGCCTTCGATCAGCATGCCGTGCGAGCCTTCGACGTTCACGCGCTGGACTACCTCATGAAGCCATTCGACCGTGAACGCTTCCTCGAAACCATGGGCCGCGTACGCGATCGGCTTCGCCAACGTAATCAGGCTCTGATCTCGGACCGGCTCGAGCAGGTTCTCCAGACGCTGAACCGGGGTTCCTCCTTCGTGGACCAGTTTACGATCCGAACCGGAACGCGGCATACGATCGTACACGTGGAGGACATCACCCTCATCACGTCCGAGGGGAACTACCTGCGCCTCCACACGGCCGGGAAGTCCTATCTGCTTCGCGAGCAGATGGGCCGGATCGAGGAGCAGCTTGATCCGGGCGAGTTCGTGCGGATCCACCGCTCGACGATCGTACGCACATCTCTGATCACCGAAGTCGAATCCGTCTTCCAGGGGGAGTACATCGTGACCTTGCGGGATGGAACGAGGTTGGGTTCCAGCCGTGGCTGCCGGGAGAAACTCGAGAGAGCGGTACGCATCGTCTCCAGCCGGGACTCGCCGTCCACACCCACACAGTGATGATGAGGCCGCCCCCGAACGAGCATCCCACCGTTCGATCGTCCCTGTATTGGCCTGCGCTGGCTTTTGCCGGGTGGTCGCTTCTCGGGCTCATGACGAGCCTTCTGACGCTGATCAGCTTCCGGATCACCGGTGAACCCCGGCCTCCCGCGGCTGCCTTCGTGATTGGGATGACCGACATGTACATGTGGGGGCTGCTCAGCGCTGCGGCCATCTTCCTATCCCGTAAGATCAGCTTCGAGCGGTTTGGCTGGACGTCCGTGGTCCTGTTGAACCTGGCTGCCGCGGTCGCTCTCCTGCTGACCCGCTACCTCGTCGAGCGCGAGATACTTCGCTCGGGGGGGATTCGGCCCGGACCACTCGTCCACGGCATTACCCGCAGCTTCGCCCCCAGGTTGCTGACCTATCTGGGCCTGCTCCTGGCAAGTTACGGGTGGGTCTACATCCTCAAGCACCGCGAGCGCGAGCTGCGAGAGGTCCAGCTGCGCGAGGAGCTGGTCCGGGCACAGCTCGGCAGGCTCAAAGCGCAGCTGGAACCACACTTCCTGTTCAACTCGCTGCACTCCATCTCCACTTTGCTTCACCGCGACCCTGAGGCTGCCGATCGGATGCTCAGCCGCCTCGCGGAGCACCTTCGGATCTCGATACGAGCGCCCGATACCCAGCTCGTGGAGCTCGAGCAGGAGGTCGCGGAGCTGCAGCCCTATCTCGAGATCGAAAAGATCCGGTTCGGCCGGCGGCTGAGGCTCACGATCGAGGTCAGGTGCTCAAGCCGTCTTCTCGTCCCGCACATGATCCTCCAGCCTCTGGTGGAGAACGCGATCCGGCATGGGATCTCCCCGTCCGTGCAGGGCGGGCACGTGCAGATCCGGGCAGAACAGCTCGATGATCACGTGGTGATCACGGTGGAGGACGATGGTGTGGGGATCACCGAGAAGCGCGACACCTCCGGGCACGGGGTCGGGTTGGCAAACCTGCGGGCACGGCTCGAGCACCTCTATGGGCCGGATCAGAGTGTCGACGTGTCGCCGCGCGCTGCCGCCGGAACGGCGGTACGCGTGATGCTCCCAGCCCAGACGGGCAAGTGATCCCCGTACCCCCCTAACCCGTTCGACGCGCCCGGGGTCCGCATCAAGCACCTCTTTTCGCACACGGCCACTTCATCCAGCGCGGAGTGCTCAGCGGGGCGCCGGCACCGTGGACGGGCTGCAGAGCGGGAGCATAAGTGTAGGGAACCATCCAATCGTGCACCGCGCGCTACGCATTTGCTCGATTCCCGCTGCGGCGAACCACCTATCGTGCACCGATCCGACCCACTCTATCGTGCACTTTCCTCAAAACGCCCGTTCTGGATCACTTGTAGCGAGCGACGTGGGCCACTCCCCCAATCCGCTCGGAATCGCTACGGTCGCCTCGTGTGGATCGTGATCGCATTGACGTGCACGAGCATCCGCCCATCGGCATCTCGGCGTATGGTGACACTCCCGCCGTCAGCAGCCAGGTAGTAGGGCGGACCGTAGTATACCACCTCGGCTACTGGACCCCGAGTGCGGCCCACTCCTCCACGGACAATGTCGTAGGTCCCCTCCGGGATGGTACCCGCGTGTGCGGCCACATTGAACAGGATGGTCACACTTCGGTAGTCCCGCTCCGCGCCTGTGGAGCAGCTGATGCCCAAGTGTCCTCGTTGCACCCCGTAATTTCCCGGCCGATGCAGCGTGCCGTTCCCTACCACCCTGGGACCTCCGTCAATTCCGAACTCACATCCAGGCCCGGTCACGACGTCGGCACTCAGGCTCGGACCAGGACGCCGGGCTGTACACGCAACGGCGAGCGCCAGAGCTGGAAGGCAGAGGAATAGCCGGGGGCAGAGGCGTCGCATCAGAGGAGGGAAGGTTGCGGGTGCCCGCCAAGTGCGCGGACTCGCTGCAATGACACCACCGCCGTCATTGCCGCAGCGCGCACATGTTGCGGTTGCTGTTCGCGTGGCGCGTATCTACGTGTACGCACGTTCGCCGGAGAGGCACTTCAATCAGGAAGTGGTTGGGACCGAGTGGCATGATGCCGCGCAACCTCTTCTTGGGTGAGGCGGAGGAACCGCGCGGCGTTGTTGTAGAAGATGTCGCGTTTCTGCGATTCGCTGAGGAATGGGGCCTGCGAAATTGTTTCAATAGCAAGCGGGATAGCGCCAGGCCAAATCATCTGGTCCGAACCCCACATGATGCGCTTCGCGAAGCCGGCATCGATCAGGCGGCGGAGTTGGCTGTAGAAGTGCGCACGTGGAAATCCCCAGTTGTTCTGCGCAATGTCTATGTAGAGTTGCGGATGCGAGTAGAGCATCGCGATCATCTCGTCAACCAGCGGGGATGCGTAGTGCATCACATAGACACGCAGGCGAGGATGGCGCACGAGCACCTCCTCAAGTTGAAATGGACTGCCCAGCCGTACGCGATAAGGTGATCCGCCCATCACGTATGAACCTCCCGCAGGCCCCTCACCCAAATGTACGCCGACGGGAATATCGAGCGCCTCGGCGAGTGCGAAGTACGGCTCAAGGCGTGGGTCGTCGAGCGTCACACCGTCATATTGCGCGGTGATCTCCGCGAAAACGGCGATGCTGTCATCGCGGACGCGCCGTCGCAACGCGTCGGGAGAGCGAGTAACGGCCGTATCGAAGTCGGTGGCGGGGATGATGCGGCCGCCGGATGCGTGCCGCCACCGCCTCACTCGCTCGGCAGTCCCGGTAGCCACCGCCATGACAATGTTGTGATGCGCGAACATTGCTATCGACTCGCGCATCAGTGCATCATCGTTCGCTGCAGGTTGGATCTTCGATGAAGCGGGGCAGACAACCAACTCGCGTGCGAAGCTGATGCCTTCTTTCGGATCAATGCCTGGAAATTCCATTTCACCCTGGTTGCCGCAGACCGGCATGCCTCCGCCGTAGTCGGCCAGCGAATGCGCGTGGATGTGCATGTCGATCACGGGCCGCCCCGGGCCTTGGGCGAGCGCCCGCGAGGCGAACATAAGGGAAGCGACGAAAAGGATGATACGCGTCATGGTTCGCTCTCTTCACGCAATACCGCTAGGCTCCGCCCCGGGCGATCAGTACGCCGAAGTGAAGGTGTAAATCGCGACCGCGTCGCCCGCAACCTATTCGTGCGACGGAGGAGCACAAGGCGATGGTTCATTGTCGCCGGACAGGATTCCGGATGGCAATTCGGACGAAAACGATGTCGCACAACAGCGGGGTGTTGGGCGACATCGAATTTGTCCCGATTGGCAATTGGCAATTTGGTCCGACGAATGGCAAATTTGCCAATCCAGTTGCCATTTGGCACCCTCAAACTCATTCGGACTCGCGCGACTCACAGACACCTGTTCAGCGCAAGCAGCCGAGCGAGGGTGCCGAGGTTGAGGCGTCTCAACTGGGCGATGAGGGCGTGCAGGTCTTGATCTGTCCTGTTTGCCGGCGGTGGGGCGGCTTACCAAACCTTATGTGCGTCATGGGTAAGCGCACTGTATGTGGGTGCACCCTGCGCCCGTCTATCTGCACGGGAACAATCGTTGGCCCGTCATCCTCAACGGCATCATCGTCCAGGTTTCCAAGCATATTGGCAAGCATCTGCGCCTGCCACGCAGGGGCAGATGCTCCGACGGCACTCCGACGGGCCATGTCTATGAGGAGGGGAATCTTGGTGGCGAAAGTGCGCTGGGAATTTGCGATGAACTGTATCTACGGGCGTATGCACGCTTGCGTCACCCCATAGGCTGATCCCATGTTCCGACAGGCCAAGGATCGTCCCAATCCGATTGATCCTCCGTCCGGCGCTTCGTAAAATAGCATATATTGCCGAGTCCGCGGGGAGGAGCACGACACTTGGATCACGCACCGAATTCTGCGTGGGGGCAGCCATCCCAGGTCTCGCGAGGGGCACACGAATCGGTGCGCCAGGCACGTCTCGAGGCGGTGCAAGGATAGTCAGCCACGCTGGGCTTCTCCTACACGACACCATTAGTATGACTGAGGAACGAGCCTCCGGCCCCAAAGATCCCGGCCGAAAGACGCCATGGCAGCCGAACCCAGCCGTGTTCAAGCGCGTGCTGGAATTTCAGTACGCCGTGGAACCGAACGTGGGGCGCTACCGGGCCATCAATCGGTACCTCTTCGAACAGGCCGAGCTCCTTCGCGACTGGATTCCTGATCGTGAGGTGTTCGCGCAGATTGCAGCGTTGCCCGGGCCCGAGTACCGGATGGACGAGTTCAATCGCAATGTGGGCTTCCTGATCGAACACAACAACGTCTATTGTGCGCAAGATGTGTCTCGGGCGCGCGGCGTGGACGATTTCCTGAGTCGCGCGCGGATGCTGCAATTGACGCCACAAACTATCGAGATCGAACGAATGCTCTTGGCTATGGAGAGCTCGTCCAGGCGCGGAGGGTCGCTGGACTCAACTCTTCTGGAACGCCTTTGGTCCAAGCTGTCGGCGCTCGACGCCCACCTCACCGCGCGCCCCGTGGTGCCGACTCGTGAATACCTGCTGCGAGATGCTCGCGGCACCTGGAACGATGCGTACCGCGACTTTGCGCAGCTCCGGGAGAACGCGACGTCGTTCCTCCTCGCGCTCTCATCAGGACAGGCTGAGAACATTACTGACCTTCCCGCGTTCCTGCTCTACAAGAAAGTAGTCGGCGAGAACCTGCGCAGCTTCATCACTGATCTTATGCGCTGTACCTCTCATATACGTATCCTTGTTGAGGCATGGAAGGATCGCGGCACCACGATGGTGCTGATCGACGATCTGGCTGAAGCGGAGCACCTTGCAGCGACGGCGCCGGACGGCGTCCTCCCGGACATCGCGGTTGAGCGAGAACGCTTCCACAGAGAGTATGGCGCCCTTGATGATTGGTTCCGCCGCGGCGGCACGGTGGATGTGCTCCAGCGGAGCGCGGCGGGTGCATCGGAACGCATCGTTCGTCATGCGAGCGCCCTAGCAGGTCGTGAGCATGGTGCCCTCGGCAGGCGCGGCGCCCTCGAGCGGGTCGCCGCCGAGTTCGCCTCCGGAATGCCACCGGAAGCGGCGCACCGGCTGGCGGCGAGCGCACTGGGGTCGGGCCTCCCCTATCATTTCCCCAATGACTGGCCCGTCCCGCCTGTGCGGGGTGGCTCCGCATGGGCAGCCGCTCCGTACGTGGTCCCCCTCGCCCGGAATCGCCGTGGACCGCGTACACGCGCGGGCTCCGGGGCTCCGATACTAGACCGTCGTGGCGAGCAGCACCGCGTGATGATGGAGGAATGGAATCGGCTGACACGACTGTCTGCCCTCTGGGACGGGCTTTTCGCGTCGGGCCAAATCGAGCTTGATGGCCTCCGCGTGGAGGATCCAGAGGTCGCGCGCTCCATC
>DASVSA010000286.1:0-14102 GCA_036388335.1 Longimicrobium sp.
CGATCGCCGTCGGCGACGAGACGTTGGCACGCGAGTTGGCGAGCGTGAGGCTCGCGCCTGGCACTTCATACTCCGCGCAAATCCGAGACGCCGAGGCACGCCTCGACATCAACGTGGTCTCGGAAGGCGAACTCAGGGAGCTATTCCAGGCCGTGGGCGCCGGGTTCCACGCCGCGGACGTAGCGGCACAGTCCGTCCTCGACTGGCGAGATCCCGACGAATTGCACCGCGGACGCGGTGCCGAATGGGATGACTACTACTCGCGGCTCCCAGTCCCTGTACACCCGCGCAACGGGCCGCTGGAGTCTATCGAAGAGCTCAGGGACGTTCGCGGGATGGAACGCCTTTCCGGCGCTGTCGCGCCGTATGTGACCACCTACGCTGTCGGACGCGTGAACCTCAATACCGCGCCGGCCCCCGTCCTCCGCACGATCCCGGGACTGGATCGGGAGAGCGTCGACCTGATCCTCGGCCGCAGGCACGGAGTGCGCCCCCTCCGCGACGTTTCTGAACTACAGAGCCAGCTCTCAGGCCGCTCACGCGAGCACCTTCAACGGCACCTGGGTGAGTTCCGCGCGCGAGCCGACTTCGACTCCGACATCCTCGAGGTGACATCGACGGGCGCCGTGGACGGGCTGCCCTTCACCCGCACCATTCGCGCGCTCGTCACCCGAAACGGCTCATCCGTCGTGATCTTCCGCACCTTCGAGGAGTAGATGCAGCAGGGTGACAGCGTAATGGGGTTGAGGGTCCGGATCGTCCGCGTCGGTGTGGCGCTGGGCCCGACGCTCGTGACCGCGTGCGAAGCCCGCGGGCTGATCCGCGCGGTTCCGGGCCGGAGGAGCGCGGCCGCCCTCCCTTCAGCGGGTACGCCGCAATGGCAGGACGCCCTCGAGACGTTCTTCGCCGAACTGCGTGCGGCGGGCGCTACGGAGATTCACGTCACGCTGCTCCGCCCGCTTTCGTCCACCAAGTCGCTCCGCCTTCCGCCTCTGCCTGGGTCGGCGACTCGCCGCATCGCGGAGCTGGGTGTATCCCGTTGGTTCACGCATCGTGGGAGCGTCGCGGTCGACGTCGCGCCGCTCAGCCGCCGCACGCCAGCAGGCGAGGGTCCGAACACCCTGGTATCCATCTGCGACACCGGCGTCAGCGGGGCGATCGCCGCCGCTGCACGCGGCGCCGGGCTCGCGGTGGCCAGCGTGTCACCCTCCGCTTTCGCGGTCGCGGGCGCGGCGGTGCGTGTTCTGCCGTCGAGTGCCGTCGGCGAACAGCTCCTGCTCGTCTTCTTCAGCC
Source organism: Longimicrobium sp. (assembly GCA_036388335.1). Lineage (GTDB taxonomy): Bacteria > Gemmatimonadota > Gemmatimonadetes > Longimicrobiales > Longimicrobiaceae > Longimicrobium. The sequence continues at coordinate 1,294 of DASVSA010000286.1, forward strand.
ACGCTACGGAAGGGGTCATGCTCCGGGACGGGCGGCCGGTCTGGGTTCGCTCGGTCCCGTTCCGCGCGACCGGCGACGCGAACGCGGACCTCGCCGCCCGTAGCTCGCACCTGAACGAGTTCTGCGCGCCGGCCACCGGAGCCGCTCCACCGCTCGTTACGCTGATCGGCGAGCTCGGGGCGGGGGGTGAGCACGCGCTGGGGATTGCTCCTGAAGCTGTCCTGCCATTACGGAGTCTCGGGCTTCCGGACGCCGAGGCGACCGCGGCGTTCGGCGCGGCTCTCAGCGCCGCGCGCACTCACGACCTGCGCCCGCAAGGCGACCTTGCTCGACTCCGCCGCGCCGCGCTGAGGCGATCGGCGTTCCTCTGCGCCGCCGCCGGCGTGCTGTCCGCGGTTTCCGCCGCGACTCACCTGGGCAACCTGGAACGCGCCGGAGAAAGTGCGGCCGAACAGCGCCGGCTGCTGCGGCCGGCCGTGGCCAGCGTGCTGCGCACTCGTTCCGAAATCGACTCATTGCACGCGCGGCTCGCCGCCATGGTGGATGTCGAGAGCCGCCGGCCACGCTGGGTTCCGCTGCTCGCGCGGCTCACGGAGGCCATGCCTCGCGACTCGTACATACAGTCGCTCCGCTCGGAGGGCGCAACCGTGTACATAGACGGATTCACCCGGAGCGCATCCTCGCTGGTGCTCGCGCTGGGGCGCACGCCGGAATTCCAGAACGTCGGCTTCACCGCGCCCGTTCAGCGTGAGCTTACCGCGCGCGGCGAGCGCGAGCGCTTCTCGGTACGCTTCGAATCACCCATCCTGCTTCCTCCGCACGCCGAGGGCAACGTCGCGGGCGCGGTGGGCGGGCCTTCGTGAGCTGGGCGGAGATGCGGCCGCGTGACCGCCGCGCCGCCGTGATTGGCGGGGCCGCCCTGTTCGCCGTACTCGCGGTCCGCGCCGTCATCGTGCCATACCTTCACCTGGTTGCTACGGCGCACGCGCGCGCAGAAGCGGAGGAGCTGCGGCTGCGTCGCGAAAGGGCGCTCGTCAGGGATTCTCGCGGGTACCGGGCGGAGTTCGACACCCTGGCGGCGCACCTGCTCGGCGCCGTGCCCCGCCTGCTCCGCGACGGTGCATCTGCCGAGCTTCAGGCTAATCTCTCCCGGCGGGTCGACGAGACCGCGCGCGCGGTCCTGGTGGACATCGCCAGGACGGAGGCGCTCCCCTCCACCCCCGGTGGGCACGGGATCACCACCGTCTCGCTTCGCGTGGAGGGCGAGGGCGACTACGCGGGGTTCCTGGAATTCGTCGCGGCGCTGGAGGCGGGCCCGACGACCTTGCATCTCCACGACCTAGATGTGCGGGCGCGCGAGAGCGGCACCGCTCCCGGACCAGCGGGGGCCGCTTCGGCGGTTCTCTCGTTCCGCGTCACGATCACCGCGTTCGCCATGGAGTGGGCATCTTCCGCCGGAAGGACGGCGGCTGGTACCCGCCCATCCATTCGGCGGGCAGGCTCATGAAGCCATTTCGCGGCTGGGTTTGGCACAACTGGCTCGCTCTGGGTGCGTTCGCAGTGTCGTGCTTTGCAACGTGGGACACCTACTCGTCGCCCGTGCATCTCGGCGCCACAAACGCGGGTAGCCGTGCGACCGTACCGCGCGTGCACACCGCACTTGGCACCCTACGCGGACCCGATCCCGTGCTGACGGCCCGTTTGGTTCAGGGCTCGGTGGAGCACGATCCCTTCAGCGCCGAGCGGACGCGCGCGCATGGCCGCTTTCGCCCCCGGGGCGCCGACGGCTCGGCCCCGCCGCCCGCGACCCCGGAAATGGAGCTGCCCCCGGCCGCGCCCCCCGTGGTGGTGATCCTCCGCGGCATCGGCTCCAACGCGGCGGGCACCGTGCTGGTGGCAGTCGAGATCAACGGCACCTCACGCCTTATGCGCGTCGGGGAGGAATTCGGCGGCTATCGCCTGCTGTCGGCCGGCGGAGGTGAAGCTCGCTTCCGGGGCCCCGCCGGACCGCAGACGGTACGGATCAATGGCCGGTAAGCGCACCCGCGCCGTGTCACGTCGCCGGAGATCGCACGATCGGGGACGTCCCTCTAGAGAGATTCCATACATGCAGCAGTCCGCACGATGGTACGCGGCCGTCGGCATCGCGGCGGTGCTGGCCGCCGTCTCGCCGCATGCGCTGCATGCGCAGTCCACGCCCGCGGCCCAGTCAGGGCCAGATGGAATCCGGCTGGACTTCCGCGACACCGATATCCGCGTCGTCATTTCGGCGCTCGCCGAGCTTGCGGGGATGAGCGTCACCTACTCCAACCTGCCGGGAACGCAGGTCACCCTTACCAGTGGGGCCCCTCTCACGAGGGCGCAGGTGCGTGAGCAACTCGAGCACGTCGTCCGCTCCAACGGGCTCCGTATGGTGGAGCAGGGGGGGCTGTTCCGCGTCGAGCCCATGCCCCAGCCGGGCCCTGCGGAGCCGGGCGCCGAGGCCGGCGTTCCGGCCGGTCCCGGTCCACAGCCCGGTGGAGTCCAGGTGTTCGTCTACCGCCTGCGCCACGCACAGGCCGACGCGGTTGCGGGGACGCTGCGCGATCTATTCGGGTTGGGAGGGCTCCGCGCCACCGGGTCCGGAACGGAGCGGCCGGGTGCGCTCTCGCGTGAGCTTCAGGAGAACCGGATTCCGCTTCCGGGCGAGGATTCGCAGCGGCCGCAGATCGGCGGCGCATTTCCCATCTCCGGGCAGGTGTCCGGCAGCGTGCAGATCGTTCCGGACCCTGTGACAAACTCTCTCCTGATCCGGGGGCTTGCGTCCGACTACGCCACGATCTCGCAGGCCGTGCAGCAGCTCGACGTTCGGCCGCTCCAGGTGTTGATCGAAGCGCTCGTGGTGGAGGTGCGGCGCACCCGCGACGACGCGCTCGGCGCGAGCGTCAAGGTCCCGGACCAGCGCGAGCCGGCGACAGGAGCGACGATCGGCGGCGACTTCGGCGGCGAGACCCCCGGGAGCATAGCCATCCGCGTGCTTGGGCTCGGTGGCGTGAGAGCGGACGTGATCCTCTCCGCACTCGCCGCGTCTTCGCGCGTGACCATCCGCCAGCGGCCGGTGGTGCTCGCGCAGAACAATCGCGAGGCGCGGATCTTGGTGGGATCGCAGCGGCCGTTCGTACAGATCTCACGCACGCTCCCGACCGACAACTCGGCACGCGACGAGGTGGTGCAGTACCGGGACGTCGGAACGGAACTGACGATCACGCCTACGATCAACCCGGACGGGTACGTCGCGCTGAGTGTACTTCAGGAGGTTTCGTCCGCTACCACGGAGACCCAGTTCAACGCACCCGTCATCAGCACGCGGGAGGTCGAGACCCGGCTCCTCGTCAAGGATCGCCACACCGTCGTCATCGGCGGGCTCATCGAGCAGCAAGCGGGGTCCACCACCACCGGGATCCCGGTCCTGCGTGACATCCCGCTCCTCGGCCGGCTGTTTCGATCGCAGACGGACAGCCGTTCGAGCACCGAGCTCTTCATCCTGCTGACGCCGCACGTGCTCCGCGACGACGCGGACGTGGAGGACGCGACCCGGGCCGTTGAGGAAAGCAGCCGCGCGGTAGGCAAGCTGCTCGAGAGCTACGACCCTGTCTCGGGGCGTGAACGGCCGCTGCGTCCCAAGCCTGAGAACGAACAGTGAACCACGGTGGATGCCGATGAGGCCTGACCCCCGACGCAATCTCGAACGGATGGGGTGGCTCCCCGTCGCTGTCGTGCTGATCGCGGCGCTGGCATGGGCGTGCGCGCCGCCGTACCGGCTAGTAGACGAGCCAGTCGGGCCGTCTGGCGGCGCTTCTCGCGGTATGACGAACAACGTGCTCGAGGCGCGTGCGGGCGCGAACGACTGGGTGGCGCTCAACGCACTGCTTGTGGGAGACCGGGACACTGCCGGGTATCGGCTCGAGGTTGACGTTCGCTCGACGGGCGAGCCGCTGCGCATCCGCGCCTCGGGAGAGTCGCTCATCCTGATTTTGGACTCTGCCCAGGTGGCGCTCAGGGCGGACCCCGGCACGTTTCGCCAGACCCGCAGCTGGACCGGGGTGCGGGAGAACGCCGTGTATACGGCCCCTTCTGGGTTGCTGCGGAAGATCGCCGGCGCGAGGCACGTCCGAGTTCGCGTCCTCGGCCGCAAGTACTACCTGGAACGCACGATGAGCGCCGCGAATATTCGACGGTTTTCGGAGTTCCTCAGCGCGGGGGGTCCCAGCCAGCCGGCGGCAGGTGACTCCCTCCGGTACCCCACCTCGCCAGCGCCTGAACCGCTTCGGTAGGCGCGGCAGGAGATTGTGATGCCCGACGAACGCGCCGCGGCGCGCCCAGAATCGTCGCGGACCGGCGATCCCCGCGTGGGTGCGCACGCGGGACCTCCCGTTGACCGCGCCGGCCGTGAACAGCCTTGGAGGAATCAGACCCGGGCGGAGCTCCAGCGCTGTGCCGGACGTTCTCACCGCCGAGCGTCGAGCTGGGGCGGGCGAGGCGCACCTCAACACGTGCGGATGCACGATACCTCACCGAATCTACTGGCGCGGCTGCTCCACGCGCCGGCTGGTAGTGCCGCATTTGACCGCCCGCCACGTCGTTCGCCCGGTCCGCCACTCCCTGTTGCTCCTTCGCCCCGCCGGAGTAGTCCCGGATCGACCAAACCTCGAGATTCGGGGAATCCCACAACCCCAGCACACGCCCGTCTCGACCCGTGAAACGCCACGTCCAGATCGTTCTGACCGCCGTATTCGTGTCACTCGCGAGCTGTGGACGCGACCCGGTGGATACCCCGGACGAGCTCGAGCTTTCGTACGATTTCCAGTCGGGCTCAAACGGGTGGACCGCGCACTTCGCCGACTATCCGCAGGGTAGCGAAACGTTCTACGAGCTCCTGGCGGAGCACCGCGCACTTCCAGCGCCGCTGGAGGCGAGAGGACGTGGGATGTTTCTCTTCGGAAACAACCACAGTGACGACCTGTTCATGTACCTGACCAAGTCGGTCACCGGCCTGCAGCCGAACTCCACATACCGCATGCGCTTCTCGGTCGAGATCGCCACGAATGCGGGGCGCGACTGTGCAGGGGCCGGCGGCTCGCCGAGCCTGGTTCCGGTGAAGGTGGGTGCCACCGCGAGTGAGCCGACGCGGGTTCTGGTACCGGGGTCTGGAGCGGCACAGTATTACAGGATGGGAATCGACAAGGGAGAACAGTCCTCCGGCGGACGCGATGCCTTTGTGATCGGGACCGTTGCGGGAACCTCCACCAACTGCTCCGGTGACGCGCCGTATGCCCTGAAGCGGCTGGATTCCGCGGGCAGCACGTTTGACTTGACAACGGGCGCGAGCGGTTCGTTGTGGCTCATCGTTGGGTTCGATTCCGGGTTCGAAGGGCGCCAGGGCATCTATGTCACCGAGGTAGAAGCTCGGCTCGAGCGCAAGTATTCACTGGCCGAGGGCACTTGAGAGGTGGCGCAGGGCTAAGTGCCGATTTCGCTCGCGCACGTGCCCGTGTGATCATCGACTAACGCGGGATTGGAATGGTGGGGAAGAAGGGATCGAATTTGCTGCGCGAGCGGCTGGGGCGCGAGTCGCGCCGCATCGTCGCGCAGGGGATGAAAGTGCTCCTGCGGCTTCGCATCGGTGAGGAGTGGCGGCCCGCGGACGACGGCTCCCGGCGCCGCGCCTACCCCGACTACGAGACGTACTTGGAGCACCAGCGCACCAAGCTGGACGCCTTTCGTGGAAGCTCAATCGAGCGCCATGACCGCCGCTTCCACGCAGCGCTCGCCAAGCGGCTGGCCGTCCTCCCAATTTCATTCGAGCGAAAGGCCGTGCTTTGCCTGGCGGCGCGCCAGGGGTCCGAGGTTCGCGCGTTCATCGACCAGGGCGCCTTCGCTGTGGGAATCGACCTGAACCCCGGGCGAGACAACCGTTACGTGGTAGTGGGCGACTTCCACGACCTGCAGTTCGCGGCGGGCACCGTAGACGTCGTCTACACCAACTCGCTGGACCACGCGTTCGACCTGGGCCGGATCCTCGCCGAGGTGCGCCGCGTCCTCGTGCCGGGCGGAATCCTGATCGCCGAGGTAGGGAGCGGCGGAGGCGAGGGGCGCGGCTTCTACGAGGCACTGTCGTGGGACAGCGTCGACACCCTGATGGTGCGCTTCGTCCATCATGGGTTCCGCGTGGAGCACCGCCACCCGATCACGATTCCGTGGAAAGGCGAGCTGCTTCTGCTTCACGCTGCGCCGTAAAGGAGCGGGTCCCCGACCGCGGCGTGGCAGCGAGAAAAATCGGGTGCCGAGCCGGATCGAGGACGATCGAGGTGCATCGGCGAGTGCGCGGCGGGCGGGTCAGTCGCGGGGTACGGCGCGAACTGCGCCCCGACCCGCCGGACGGTCCAGCCGCCCCCTGAAACGTGTGCTTCACCCCACGTGGATACCTGTCGCGGCCTCCGCACCCTTACAATCCACCCCTACACCGCGTGTCCGTCCCCCCCGCCGGCGGGTGAGCGCACGCGAGCGGTGCGAGCCTGCCGCGTTCCAGGCGGCGCAGGATTGTCGGCTGTACGCCTTGCGGGTTCAAGGCTTCCGCCTCAGTCCCCCGAGTTGGCCGACCGGAGGTCGCGAATATGCCTGGCCCCGATGCGTACCGCCTGATGGTGGTGGAGGATGACCCGGTGCTGCGGGCCGCACTCGTGCACCTCTTGACTCAGGCCCGCTTCAACGTCGTGGCCACGTCGGATGGAATTGAGGCGCTGGAAGTTTTCAGCACGGCCCCGGCGGGCATCGATCTGATCCTCACGGACGTTCATATGCCACGCCTGGACGGCGTCGGACTTCTTCGCCGTGTGCGCGCGCTAAGCGCTCAAGTGCCGGTGATTCTAATGTCCGCTCGTGAAGTTCCGGCTACACTTGGACTCTGCGGGCGGACCCGCTTCCTCATGAAACCTGCCCGCGTGGATCTGTTGCTGAGCAGCATCCACGAGCTGCTCGATGATGTCCAGCGTGCGACCCAGGTCTAGCGCCACATTTTCCCCGCTCCACGTGGGGGCCACCGCAGTGAACTGGCGAAAAGCCCTCTGAGGCGACGGTTCGTTCGTCGTCCTCGTGTAGAATGATTTGGCGCTCCCAGGGAACAGGCATGCTCGAATCCGCGGGCGCGGGTCCCCGACGGGCGCATCTCCGAGCTCGTGCCCGGCCAGAATGCGGCGGAACTTGACAGGTGGCGGCGTACGGGAGCGTGCCCTGCAGGGGTCCGCGATCTCGTCCAAATTCGCTCGGAGTTGGAATGAAGGAATACGCTGCCGAGTACCTGGGGGCTTGCGTGGCCCGCACCCGCGACCCCTGGGGCACTTCCGTCTTCACGGTCCCTCTGGGATGGGCTGGAGCATGCCCGAGGCCCCGCGTGCGGTTACGGTTCATCCCTCCGGTCACACCAGGGCCGATGCGTCGAACGTCCAGTGCCGCGCAGCGCGGCGAATAGCCGCGGCCTGGGCGCATGGTTCTTCGTGAGGCAGCCAAGCAGCGTCTGGGGGGCCGCCGCGGGACGCGTTTGGCGAAATGGCGGTTCACGCGGGCGCCGAGAGGGTGTCGTGTTCGATAAATCCACTGCAACGAACGGCCGCGAAGCACGCCTGGCGGATCGCCTGCGCTCAAGCTCAACTCGCCTCCGCGCCGGTTCGACGGTCGTCCTGCTCGCGCTGGCTCTTGTGGTCGTGTCCGTGCTCGCTCTTCAGGCGGTACGCTCGGCACGCGCAAACCGCGCGTTTGCAGAGCGCGTCCTCCGGGACCACGCCTCCGTAGCGACGTGGGAGCTTACGACGCAGGCAGACGCCACGATGATACGCCCGCTGATCGCCTCCTTCCTCCCCACGGTCGGGGTACTGCACGAACCTGGTGGCGGTGGCGTTCAGCCGTTGCACCGCTTCGCGGCTTCCATCAGTGGAGATTCCTGCGGGTGCATGCAAGGCATCCGCACCTATTTCAGGGTCGATCTCAGCACCGGAGCCGCGGAGTGGCTGCCCGCGAGCCCGGACTCCGCTTCATCACGCGAGTGGATTCTCGACACGCTCCGACCGCGGCTACGCCACGGCGCGGATTCCGGTGATGCGCTGCGGCGCGCGCGTGGCGGCGCGGTGGGCTCCGGCGGGGCGACACCCGGCGGTGAGTCGCGGATCGTACTTCGTGACGCGAGCGGGCGCCGGGCTCCTGTAGTACTTGGCTCCGGCAGTACCAGCTTTGGGCTCGCGGGTGGTGGCCGCGGCGCGCATCGCGGGCTGATCGCATTCGGCGTGTTGGCCGGCCCGGGCGGGGGCAGCCGTTGGGTCTACGGGTTCGAAACTGAACCGGCGCCGTTTCTCGCCCCGGTGCTCCGACGCGTCGTGAACGGATCGCCTTTGTTGCCGCCCCCGCTCCTCTGAGGAGTTCCCAACGACTCAGTCCTCGCGCTTCGTGTACTCGACCCCACGGGCCGCGAGCTCTACCGCTCGGCGGGATTCCGACAGATGTTCGCCGCGGAGGACACCCTCGGCCTTGAACTCGGGAGACTGATCGTCCAGACGGCGGTACGGCCTTCGTATGTAGACCGACTGGGTAGTGGGTGGACTGCCGCAGTCGCGAATCCCGGTTCTCGGCGGCCTCTTCGCTCTCACCGCCGGTCTCATGACCGTGGGTATCTACCAGCTCCGGCGTGAGCAGGAGCTGGTCCGGATGCGCGCCGAGTTCATCGCCGGCGTATCTCACGAGCTCCGGACACCGCTTACGCAGATCCGAATGTTCGCCGAACTGCTGCAGACCTCGGAAATAAGCGACTTGAACGAGCGGCTTACTTTCGCCCGTATCATCGACGACGAAGCTCAGCGGCTTTCTCAGCTCGTCGCCAACGTGCTCTCATTCTCACGTCTCTCGCGCGGGGAAGGCGCACTCGCGGAGGAAAGCCTGGGAGTCTCGGACGAGTTCCGGGCCGTGCTGCGTACCTTTGCGCCACTCGCGAGGCAGCGCGCAGTGACGGTCCGGTATGAGGCAGATGAGGACACCCGGGTCGTCGGCGACGCGGCGGCCCTGCGTCAGGTGCTTCTCAACCTGTTGGACAACGCACTGAAATATGGGCCAGCGCGCCAGACGATCACGATGGGCGCTTCGCACACCGGACAGCGTGTTCGTATCTGGGTCGACGATGCGGGCCCAGGGGTTCCGTAAGTTGAACGAGAGCGCGTGTTCCGGCCATACTACCGGCTGAGGAGAGCAGCGGAAGCGGCTGCGGGCGGAAGCGGGATAGGCCTCGCGGTGGTACATGAACTTGTAGCCCTTCAGAACGGTCGCGTTTGGATTGAAGACGCGGTGCCGACGGGCACCCGGTTCGTGGTCGAGTTGCCGGCCGCTCCGCTCGCACCCGCGTCCGCTGCTGTAACACGCGACGAAAAGACCTTCCCGTGAGCCGCGTCCTCATCGTAGAAGACAACCCCAACACACTGCTGGGTTTGCGCAAGATCCTCGAACTCGACGGCCACGAGGTCGCGGTGGCAGAGGACGGTCATGCCGGGCTCGAAAAGGCCCGCATTCACGCTCCTGACCTCATTCTCCTGGACATGATGCTCCCCAGGATGACCGGCGAGGATGTCCTCCGCGCGCTTCGGGAAGATGGACTCCACGTCCCCGTGATGATCCTCACCGCCAAGAGCGAGGAGATCGACAAGGTACATGGTTTTCACCTGGGGGCGGATGACTACGTGACGAAGCCATTCGGGATGATGGAGCTCACCGCGCGGGTGCGCGCACTGCTGCGGCGTTCGCAACGGGCCGCAACGGTGCATCACGCGCAGCGGTTCGGTAGCGTCGAGGTGTGCGCCGAATCCCGCAGTGTGCTGCGCAACGGAACGCCGGTGTTACTCGCACCGCGAGAGCTGGACCTGCTCCTTGCGCTCATGCGGCGCCGCGGCGCAGTGATCTCCCGAGTGCAGCTCCTCGCGGAAGTTTGGGGGCATAGAAGCGCTGTTCTGACTCGCACCGTGGACTACCACGTCGCAGAGCTACGCCGGAAGCTCGAGGACGACCCCGCTCGCCCTCGGCACATCATTACGGTCAGAAAGGCCGGATACCGCTTCCAGGGAGAAGTACCGCCGGATGCTGACAGTCGCTGATCCTCGCCTGATCCTTACCAAGGCCTGACCCGCACAGCTGCGCCTTGCCGTAAGTTGGATGTGTTCACCTCCCCTCGCGTGTGCCACCCCCCGGAGATCCCCGTGAGAGCACGTACCTTCCTTCTGTTCATCAGCGTCGCCGTCGCACCCGCCCTTCGAGCGCAGGAGCCGGGCCCGCCCAGCGGCGATCGGCCGCGGACCGTGGTCCCCGCTGGCGTCCTCAGTATGGTGACCTCCCGGTACGAGGTCTACGCACCGACGGAGGAGAGTCTGAGGCGCGGCGCCGCGGGAGTGGAGCAGGCGCTCTCCGCGTGGGAGAGATACCTGGGCACGCCCACGCCGCGCGTCGCGCTCGTCCTTTACGAGACCGATGGGCAACCTGCCGCGGTGGACGCGGCTTCGTTCACCGCGCGGGGCTTGGCCGTGCAGGTCTGGCCGGCGTCGAACCTGCGCGCGGACATGGACGCGTGGGGCGAAGTCGGCGCGATCTTCGGCGAGCCCGTCCAGGGTCGGGGCGTGGTGGTGGAGGCGCTGTATCCGGGCGGGATCGCACCCGGAGTAGATCTCGCCGCCGGTGACGTGGTGGAGTCCCTGCGGGGGCATCGCATCCGCAGCGTCGCGGACTTCGCCCGGGCACGGTCGGGGCTGGTGGGCGGCGAGACCGTCGCGATGGAGCTGCGCCGAGCCGGCACCCCGCGGACCGTCAGGTTCACCGTTCCACGGTTCAACCGCGCCGCAGCCCCCCGCGAGCTCATGCAGGAGCTGCTGAGCCGGCGCGATCGCCTCCCGGAGAAAACCACCGTTCTGGCGCACGAAGTCGTTCATGCGCTGCTTCGCGCACGCTACGGGCTCCTTCTGCCGTCCTGGTTTCACGAGGGATTCGCCTCGCTCGCGGAGCTCCCGGAGGTTCGCCAGGAGCGCTGGCGAACGCTACGGCGGAACACGGCCGGGATCATCCCGCTGGACTCGCTGTTCTCCATGCGCCATCCGGCTTCGCGCGGCATCCAGTTGGCGGCGGATGGCGCGGGTGGGGTGGCACCGCAAGCCCGGGCCCGCCGGGTGATGGTGGTATCCGCGGGTACGGCGAACGAGCTCTTCTACCCGCAAAGCATGGCCCTTCTCGAATTCTTCGCGGAACGTGAAGGAGATCGCTTCCTTGGGCAGCTGGCGGAGCGGCTCGCGGACAAGGGTCGCATCGCCGATGGCCTCGCCGGTGCCAGCAAAGTCCCCGTTGACGTCGGGGTTCTCGAGCAGGAGTTCCGGAACTGGGTGTCTACCCGCTCCGCGGCGAGCAGTCGGCCCTGAGCATACCCGTAACCACCCGCCATATCCCACACCGAAGGAAGAACCATGAGCCGTTTCACTGCCATTCAGATCCTGACCCTCGCGCTCGTCGCCGCCGCCCCTGCGCCCGCGGCTATGCAGAACCCCAATAGCCCCGCGACGGGTGTCGGAACCCGATTGCTGGGCGCATCTCTGGACTCGGTGACCCTGCGGGCAGGCTCCGCTACCTACCGCGTCACCCTGAGGGGAGAGGCGATGCCGCTCCGGATCAACACAGAGCTGAGGCGCGATTCAACGGGTTGGATTGCGCGGTTCGAATCCGGGAACCTAGTCCAGGACACCCGTTTCAGTTCGGATCTTCGTCCCACATCTAGTGAGACCAAGCTCATCCAGGAGGGGCAGCCCGTCGGCGAGTCGCGCGTGGAGTTCGCGGATGGGCGGGTGACCGGCCGCTCGGTGATGCCGGACCAGATGGGCGGAACGAGGGAGTTCAACGTAAGCGTGCCACCTGGTACCGTGCACTCCGGGATGGAGACCTACCTGGTCGCGGCCGCCGATCTGCGCATCGGGAGCGAACTGAGATTCTCGTTGTTCAGTGATCGAACCGGTCGGAGTCGCGAGCGCACGCTGAAGGTCACCGGCGAGGAGCGGATCACCGTCCCGGCAGGCACTTTCGAGGTCTACCGCCTGGAAGAGGTTGGTAGCCCCATGCGCCGCATCGAGTACGTTCAGAAGGCGGTGCCTCACGTGCTCGTAAAGTCGGAGACCGGGGGCGATCTGATCTGGGAGCTGGAGTCTCACACGTTCAAGTGAGCAGCGACTCCCGGGCAAGGTTGAGGCTGGACCTATGCCACCGGCAGGGCGATCGAGTACCAGCACCGGCTGCTCGGCTGGCCATGTAGTGCGAAGTGCGATACCTCATGAGTCGTTGACGGCAAGCAAAGCGGACACTGGACGATCCCACGCCCGCCGCTCGCCGCCCGTGCGGTCTCACCGGCTAAGTTCTGCGCTGGGCTGAGATCGGAGTTCTTCGGAGAGGAGATGAAGATGATCGACCGGCGCAGCCTCCTCCGCCGCCTTGCCGCTCTCCCGCTTCTCGGCGGCGCGGCTGGGCTTCTGCTCGCCACGGCCGCGATGGGCCAGCGAGGCCCGGGAGGCGGGCCGCCCCCCGATCGGTCCGCCCCCGTGGAGGCGGGCGAGCTTCGCGAGACCTGGAACGACCCGGTGAGCGCCGGCCCCCCGGTGGGCGCCTTGCCGGAGTTCGACGGATGGAGCATGGGCGCCGCGATGCCCCTCCCCCGCTCCGAGCATGCGGTCGCGGAACTGGACGGCAAAGTCTGGGTGCTCGGCGGCTATCCGCCC
>DASVSA010000287.1:0-15074 GCA_036388335.1 Longimicrobium sp.
CCTGCTGCGCCGCGTGGAGGAGGCCAAGGCGCTCCGCCGCGGCGCGCGTGGAGGGGTGGAGGCCCCGGTGCCCCCCGCCGCCGACGTGGTGGTGGTGTCGGTAGGCACCGAAACCGACGCGGGCGACCTGGCGCGATAGGGCGTTGACGGGCCCACGGGCACCCGGCGATACTTCGCCCGCGGCGGAACGGCGGCGGCGCGCCCGCGCCATCTCGGTGGCGCGGGCCGCGCGCACGGCCCTGCACCGCATGTGGGCCGGCGGGTGGGACTTCACGGTGCGCGTGTGGAACAAGGCCGGCGAAGACGACATCTTCTTCCTGGCCGGCGGGATCGCCTTCAACGTGCTGCTGGCGGCCGCCCCCTTCTTCCTCCTCCTCGTCGGCATCCTCACCTACGTCCTGCAGCGCACGCTGGAGGACCCACGGCAGGCGGCGGTGGAGTACGTGCTCTCCATCCTCCCCCCGTCGCAGCAGGTGGTGGGGATCACGGGCAACATCGTGGACCGGGTGATGCAGGGCGGCCCCTCGTTCGGCGCCATCGGCCTCCTGCTCTTCATCTGGGCGTCCACGCGCCTGTTCGGCACGCTGCGCGCGGTGCTCAAGGACATCTTCGACCTCCCGGAAGAGCGGGGGATCGTGGCCGGCAAGATCTTCGACCTGCAGATGGTGCTGGTGGCCGGCACGCTGCTGGTGCTCAACACGGGGATCACGCTTGCGCTGGAGGCGGCGCAGCGCTTCGGGCTGGAATGGCTGGGGCTGGAGAACCAGCGGGCGGCGCAGGTGTTCGTGGTCACGTGGCCGCGGCTGGCGGCGTTCGGCTTCATCTTCCTGATGTTCCTGCTGATCTACCGCTTCCTCCCGGTGCGGCGGACTCCGTGGCGCATCTCGCTGGTGGCCGCCGCCTTCTCGTCCGTCTCGTGGGAGCTGCTCAAGGGCCTCTTCGCCTGGTACGTGAGCGACGTGGTGGACTACAGCCGCACCTACGGCACGCTGCTGGCCCCGGTCCTTTTGGTGTTCTGGGTGTACTACTCGTCGGTGGTGTTCATTCTGGGCGGTGAAGTGGCGCAGGTGTACGACCTGCTGCTGATCCGCCGGAAGCAAAAGGAGCTGCTGGAATGAAGTGCGTGAGCGCGTGGGTGCGTCAGTGCGTTGTGCTGGCCGCGGTGCTCTGCGCCGGGGCGGCCTCGGCGCAGGGGATGCCGATGGATCCGTCGCTGGTGGCGCACGGGGTGGAGGCGGAGGGGCGCGAGAGGTACCGCGACCCGCCCGTGACCGCGGAGGGGCGCTACGTGGTGGTGTCGCTGGCGGAGCACCGCCTCTACCTGATGGAAGCGGAGCGCGTGGTATGGTCCACTCTGGTGGGCACGGGCACGGGCACGCGCCTGGAGGGGGCGGGGCAGCAGTGGGATTTCTCCACGCCGCGCGGGATGTTCCGCGTGCAGCGCAAGGAGAAGAACCCGCGCTGGTACCTCCCCGATTGGCACTTCGTGGAGAACAAGCTCCCCGTGCCCGGCGACGACGACCCCAAGCGCTGGCAGACGGGGATGCTGGGCACCTCCGCCCTCTTCCTGGGCGAGGGCATCGCCCTGCACGGCACCAGCAAGCCCGAGCTCCTGGGCCAGGACGTCTCGCACGGCTGCATCCGCATGACCAACGAAGCCGCCCGCGAGCTGTACTACGCCGTCGAGGTCGGCACGCCGATCATCATTTACTGAAGTGCGTGAGTGCGTTAGTGCGTGAGTGCGCTTAACTGCTTTTCACTCACGCACTAACGCACTCCAACGCACTCACGCACTAGCTCCTCAATGGCCAAAACCGCAGCCACCGCCGAAAAGGGCGCCGATCGCCTCATCGTCTCCAACCGCAAGGCGCGGTACGAGTACCACATCCTCAATACCTGGGAGACGGGGATCGTGCTGCAGGGTACGGAGGTCAAGGCGCTGCGCGAAGGGAAGGCGAACCTGCAGGACGCCTTCGCCCGCGTCGACAATGGAGAGGTGTGGCTCTTCAACGTGCACATCTCGCCGTACGAGCAGGGGAACCGCTTCAACCACGATCCCCTGCGCCCGCGCAAGCTCCTCCTTCACCGCAACGAGATCCGCAAGATGATCGGGGCCGTGCAGGAGAAGGGGCTCACGCTGGTGCCGCTCGACCTTCACTTCAGCGGCGGGCGCGCCAAGGTGAACCTGGCCCTGGTGCGCGGCAAGCAGCTCCACGACAAGCGCGACTCCATCCGCGAGCGCGACTCGCAGCGCGAGATCCAGCGCGGGCTCAAAGACCAGTAGGCCTCGCACGGAGGCGCAGAGACACTCCCGCCGTCGCATCCACCCCGCAGGCTCAGCATGAACTCCATCCTCATCGCCCTACTGCTCGTCCTCGGCTGGCAGCCCGGCCTCTCGTGGCGCGTCGAGTCCGGCCCCCGCTCCTCCCAGGTCACGGAGTCCACCGGGCGCGGGTACGCCGCGCTTCCCGCTTCCGTGCTGGTGAGCGTGGGGGCCGAGGTGTCGTACGCCCGCGACGGGATCGTGGCGCGGGTGGGGGCGCACGAGGTGTCGTTCACCAACGGCACCTCGGAGGTGCGGGTGGATGGCGCGGCCACGCCCCTGCGCAACGCCGCGTACGACGAGGGCGGGGTCGTCTTCCTCCCCGTGGAGTTCTTTCGCGAGCTGCTCCCCCGCCTGACCGAAGGGCGCATCGTGGTGGACGTGGCCGGGCGCTCCATCCGCGGCAGCGCGGCGGGGACGCCGATGGTGGCGCGCGCGCCCGAGCCGGTGCGCGACACCGTCAGCGCGCCCGAGGCTCCGCCGCGGCGGCGGCTGGTGGTGGTGGATGCGGGGCACGGCGGGAGGGACCCGGGGGCGCGCGGGCCCGGCGGGACGCGGGAGAAGGACGTGACGCTGTCGGTGGCGCGGCAGCTTGCGGCCATCCTCCGCGAAGACCCGTCGCTGGAAGTGCGCATGACGCGCGACCGCGACACGCTGATCGCTCTTCACGACCGCGCCCGCCTCGCCAACCGCTGGCGCGGCGAGGGGCAGCAGGCGCTCTTCATCTCCATCCACTGCAACGCCAACCCCAGCCGCGGCGAGAAGGGGTACGAGACCTACTTCCTGGCCGAGGCGCGCACCGCCGACGCGCAGCGCGTGGAAGCCTTCGAGAACGCCTCCACGCAGTACGAGGAGGCGCCCGTGGGCGGGCCGATGGCCTTCATCCTCACCGACCTGCGCCAGAACCAGTACCTACGCGAGTCCAGCGACTGGGCGCAGCGGGTGCAGGACCGGCTCCGCCAGGTGCACCCCGGCCCCAACCGCGGGGTGAAGCAGGCCGGGTTCGCCGTGCTGCGCGGCACCTTCATGCCGGCCGTGCTGGTGGAGATCGGCTTCGTCTCCAACCCCGCCGAGGAGCGCCTCCTCAACGAGGGCGAGACGCAGCGCCAGGTCGCCACGCAGCTCGCGCGCGCCGTCCACGACTTCTTCGCCCGCCCGCAGTCCGCAGCGCCCGCCCGGTGACCGGCGGCGCGCGGTCGCTGCGGGCCAGCGGCGTCCCACCCCAGCCCACCGGCCGCCTGGAGTCGCGGATGGTGGACGCGGGGCCGTGGACGATGCACACCCGCGCCTCCGTCGGTGCGCCGGCGGGAGCGCCCACGGTGGTGCTGGTGCACGGGCTGGTGATCTCCAGCCTGTACATGGTGCCGGCAGCGCGCCGCCTGGCGCCCCACTTCAACGTGCTGGCGCCGGACCTCCCCGGCTTCGGCGACAGCACCAGGCCGCCGTACGTGCTGGACGTGCCGGGGCTGGCGGACGCGCTGGACGCGTGGATGGACGCGCTCTCCCTGGAGGGCGCGGTGCTGGTGGGGAACTCGCTGGGCTGCCAGATCATCGCCGACCTGGCCGCGCGCCGGCCGCACCGGGTGGGGCGCGCGGTGCTCGCCGGGCCCACGATGGACGCGCGCGGGCGCACCGCCCCGGTCCAGTTCCTCCGCTGGCTGGTGGACTGGACGGGCGAGCGCCCCTCGCTGGCACCGGCCCACGTGCGCGACTACTACAAAGCCGGCCTGGGCCGCGCGCGGGATACCTTTCGCTACGCGCTGGCGGACCGCATCGAGGACAAGCTCCCGCTCGTGGAGGCGCCCACCCTGGTGGTCCGCGGCTCCGGCGACACCATCGTCCCGCAGCGCTGGGCCGCCGAGGTCACCCGCCTCCTCCCGCGCGCCCGCCTGGCCACCATCGTCGGCGGCCCCCACTGCATCAACTACAGCACCCCCGACGCCTTCGCCCGCCTCGTCCGCGACTTCGTGGCAGAGGGGTGAGATCTTCTCTCCGCGTCGCCGCGCCCCCGTGTGAGACCGCCGCCGGCCGGACCTCTGGGCCCTGGAACGGGTAGATACCAACCATGACCGCGACCCCTATTCTTGCGCTGGACGTACCCGACGCCGCCTCCGCCTTCGCGCTGCTGGACCGCGTGGGGCCGTCCGCGGACTTCGTGAAGGTGGGATTACAGCTCTTCACGGCGGAGGGGCCCGGCGTGGTGCGCGCCCTCCACGAGCGCGGGTGCCGCGTCTTCCTGGACCTCAAGCTGCACGACATCCCCAACACGGTGGCGCAGGCGGTGCGCTCCGCGGCATCGCTGGGGGTGGAGCTGCTGACCCTGCACGCGTCCGGCGGCGCCGCCATGATGCGTGCCGCCCGCGCCGCCACGGGCGACGGCGGGCCGCGGCTCCTGGCCGTCACCATCCTCACCTCCCTCTCCGCCGCGGAGACGGCCGAGGCGTGGGGGCGCGACTCCGTGACCGCCGAGGCGGAGGTGGAGCGCCTTGCGCGCCTGGCCCACGCCTGCGGGATGGACGGGGTGGTCGCATCGGTGCACGAGCTTCCGGCCATCCGCCGCACGCTACCACGCGGCTTTCGCGTCCTCACCCCCGGCATCCGCCTGCCCGGCGACGACGCGGGCGACCAGTCGCGAGTCGCCACCCCCGCCGAGGCCGTGCGCCTGGGCGCGGACTACCTGGTGATCGGCCGCTCCGTTACCGCCGCGCCCGATCCGGCGGCTGCGCTGAGGGCCATCCTGGACGACATCGGCGCGGCCCCGCTGGCCGTGGGTGCGCGATGAAGCGGCTGCTGCTCCTCCTGCTCCTCCTCGTCCCGGCGCCCGCATCCGCGCAGAGTGCGCCGCCGCTGGAGGCGTTCGTGGCCTCGGTGGCGCGCCACTGGGCCGCGGGCGACGCGTCCGCGCTGGTGGACCTCGCGCCGTCGGACGGCCGCATCCTGCTGGCGCTCCCCAACGAGGAGGCCGGCGCGGTGCAGGAGCGCCACGTGGCCGCCGCCCTGCGCGACCTCTTCCGCGACCAGGAGACGGTCTCCGCGCGCCCCACGCAGGTGAAGCGCTCGGAGGGCGACCCGCTGCGCGGCTTCGGCGAGCTGAGCTGGGTGTCGCGCCCGCGCGGAGTGACGCGCCCCGTGACCGCCACCGTTTACGTGGGCGCCGTATACGAGGGCAACGCGTGGCGCATCCGCGAGCTCCGCGTGCTGCGCTGAAAAGATGGGCTCACACAGAGACACAGAGGCACAGAGAAAGAACATCTTCTCTGTGCCTCTGCGCTTGACTCGCCTGCGCCGCCCGCCTACGATTGCGGACCCCTGGACCGCGCCGATTCTAGATGCTGCAGACCGACACCGTAGCCGCCCTCCTCCCCCGCGCCCGGCGCGAGTGGGAAGACCTGTTCAACTGGCCCGAGCTCACCGCCACCGGGCTGCGCGTGGTGGGCGCCCTGGTGGTGGCGGCCCTCGCCTACTACGCACTGGAAGCGGTCCTACGCCGCGTGGAGCGCACGGCGGAAAGCGACGGGATCATCACCGTGCAGGAGCAGCGCACCCGCACGCTGGTGAGCCTGCTGCGCAGCATCGGGCGCGTGGTGATCTGGGTGGTTACGCTGTTCATGGTGCTGGGGGCGCTGGGGCTGCAGCTGGGGCCGCTGCTGGCCGGCGCCGGGGTGGTGGGCCTCGCGATCTCCTTCGGCGCGCAGTCGCTGGTCAAGGACGTCATCGCCGGGCTCTTCATCCTGCTGGAGAACCAGTTCGGCGTGGGCGACGTGGTGAGGCTGGAGGGCGTATCGGGCGCCGTGGAGCGGATGACACTGCGGGTGGTGGTGCTGCGCGACACACACGGCGTGCTTCACATCGTACCCAACGGCCAGATCAAGATGGTGAGCAACCTCACCCGCGGCTGGGCCCGCGTGGTGCTGGACGTGGCCATCTCCTCCAGGGAAGACCCGGACCAGGTGATGGAAGTGATGCGCGACGAGGGGCGGAAGCTTTGGGAGGACCCCGCCTGGCGTCCGCTGATGCTGGAAGAGGCGCAGGTGCCGGGGATCGAGGCGTTCGGCGACAGCTCCATCACCATCCGTATGATGGTGAAGGCGCTCCCGCTGAAGCAGTGGGACATGGCCCGCGAGCTCCGCCGCCGCCTCAAGCACCGCTTCCAGGCGGAGGGGATCGAGACCCCCTCCGCGCACCAGACGGTGTACTGGGGCGAGGGCCAGTCCCCCTCCGAGCTCGCGGCGCTTTCCGGCCTCGCCGCGGGCGCGCGCACACCCCAGGGAGGCCTCGATGCGGCAGGCTGAGCACGTACGGCGATGTAGGGAACCGGGCTGCTAGTCCATGAGGACGCGGGCGCCGCGCCCGTTCCCGTTCCCTGTTCCCCAATCCCAAACATGCCGCTTCGCTTCTACAACACGCTTACCCGCAGGGAAGAAGAGTTCGTACCGCTGGAGCCGGGCAAGGTCGGGATGTACACGTGCGGCCCCACCGTGTACGCTCCGCCGCACATCGGCAACATGCGCACCTTCTTCTTCTCGGACCTGCTGCGCCGCTACCTGGAGTTCCGCGGCTTCGACGTGAAGTTCGTGATGAACCTCACCGACGTGGACGACAAGACCATCCGCGGCGCGCTGCGCGACGGAGTCTCGCTCAACGACTATACCGAGCCGTTCATCGAGGACCTGTTCAGCAACTTCGACCAGCTGGGGATCCGCCGGGCGGACGTGCACCCGCGCGCCACTCACTACGTCCCCCAGATGATCGACATCATCCGCCGCCTGCAGGAGCGGGGGCTGGCGTACGAGGCGGAGGGCTCGGTGTACTTCGACATCTCGGAGTTCCCCTCCTACGGCCAGCTCTCCAGGGTGGACGTATCCGCCGGCCGCCGCGGCGAGCGCGTGGCCGCGGACGAGTACGACAAGGAGGACGTGCGCGACTTCGTGCTCTGGAAGGCCGCCAAGCCCGAGGACGCGCAGGTGGGCGCCGTGTGGGACACGCAGTGGGGCGCGGGGCGCCCGGGGTGGCACATCGAGTGCTCGGCCATGAGCATGCAGGAGCTGGGCGAGAGCTTCGACCTCCACGTGGGCGGGGTGGACCTGGTCTTCCCCCACCACGAGGACGAGATCGCCCAGAGCGAGGGGGCAACCGGGAAGCCGTTCGTGAGGTACTGGCTCCACGGCGAGTTCCTGCTGCTGGAGGGCGACAAGATGGCCAAGTCCACCGGCAACATCTTCAATCTCCAGGACCTGGTGGATCGGGGGGTGAAGCCGTCGTCGGTGCGCTACCTGTACCTGACGGCCCACTACCGCAGCAAGCTCAACTTCACCTTCGACGGGCTGGCCGCCTCGGCCGAGGCCGTGCGCCGCCTGCGGGGCACCCGCAACCGCCTGCGCGAGCACCCCGCCGCCCGCGATCCGGACCCGGCGGACACTCCCACCCTCCACACCACGGTGGACGAGGTGCTGGCGGCCTTCACCGCCGCCATGGACGAGGACCTCAACACCAGCGTGGCGCTGGCGGCGATCCACCGCCTGGCGGGCGCGGCCAATGCGCGGCTGGAGGAGCTCGGCACGCGCCCCATCAGCCACGCAGAGCAGGCGGCGGCGCTCTCCGCCTTCGAGCGCATGGACTCCGTCTTCGGCTTCATCGCCCTGGCCGACCGCGAGGGGCAGGTGGACGAGGGGCTCGCCGCCTGGGTGGAGGAGCGGATCGCGGCGCGCCAGGCCGCCCGCGAGTCGCGCGACTTCGCCACCGCCGACGCCATCCGCGACGAGATCGCGGCGCGAGGGGTGGTGGTGGAAGACACGGCGCAGGGGCCCCGCTGGTCGCTGGCTTCGTAGGCCCGGCGGGGGTGGTGAACGGGGCCGGTTTGGATTAAATTCGACCCGGCTGCCACCTTAGCTCAGCTGGTAGAGCACTCGATTTGTAATCGAAAGGTCGTCGGTTCGAACCCGACAGGTGGCTCTCGGCGCCTGCCGATCCCGGATTGCGTGCTCCGCGCCGATCCGCTAGCTTTTCCACCCCGCCAGCACGCTGGCGGGGCTCCCGGGCGGGAGTAGCTCAGTTGGTAGAGCATTAGCCTTCCAAGCTAAGGGTCGCGGGTTCGAGTCCCGTCTCCCGCTCCTTGTAGACAGAGGCCCCGGCAGCATTGAGCTGTCGGGGCTTCTTGCGTCCGGCAACCGGGCTCACACCGAGGCACAGAGACACGGAGGCGAGCAGAGGCGCCCGCGGGTGATATATTGAATCCGGCCCGACGCGTCTCGACCCCCGTTTCCGCGCAGATTGGATGAAAGATACAGATCGAGAGCAGGTGGAGCGCTACCTGGCGTTCCTGCGCAGGCTGGCGCCGCACACGGTGTGGTTCGGGGCCGTGTCGGCGGAGGAGGGGCTGGAGTGGGAGTGGATGCTGGAGTCGCGCGGCGGAGGGCTCCCGTCGAGCACCGAGGTCACGTCGCTGCAGATCTCGTCGCGGCGCGTGGGGCGCACGCAGTGGGCGCAGCCGTTCATCGGGGCCACCACCGAGCGCCGGCACAAGGGCGTGCGCGCCACGGTGGACGTGGGGAGCGCCCACCTGCGGCTCCTTGCGCAGTCACCGGACATGGCGCCCTTTGGCGAGTGGCTGCAGGCGTTCTACGCGGAGCTGGCGGCGAGATACGCGGGGCAGGCCCCGGTCTGGGAGCCGGAAGAGCCGGTCGACACCGCGGAGATCGTGAAGGCGATCGACGAGGCGCGGGCTCGCTGGTGCGGCTGAACGGATAGGCTCACACAGAGACACAGAGGCACGGAGTCGTCTCTGTGCCTCTGTGTCTCTGTGTGAGCTACCGGCACTCGCCGGTGGATGCCTGGCGCCAGGTGGCCGGGTTGGCCTGCGTGTAGCTGTACCCCACCTGGTAGCGCGCCTGGAACCGCTGGAGCCGCGCCGTGTTGTTGTGGAGGCTCATCCGCGAGTGCTGAGTCCACGGCGCGTACGTGTTGCACCCGGGGCTGGCGATGGAGAAGCTCGCCCCCGGCGCGCAGGCTCCCAGCGAGGCCACGGCGCCCAGCGCGAGCGCCGCGCTTGCCATCTTCCTCATACTTCCCCCTCGGTTCGAGTGTTTCCGCAGTGCCATCCACCTACTCCGCGCCGTCCCGCGGCCCGCCGACGAGCTTCATCTGGAACTGCTGAGCGTCGGCGACGCGGGCCACCTCCTCACGGAGCCCTTCCACACTCTGCATCTCCTGCTCCAGCAGCGCCGTCCTCCGCTCCAGCATGGCCAGCGACTCGCGGCTGTTGCCCGCTTCCTTCATCCTCACGATGGCGTCCACCACCGGGCGCAGGGCGAAGCGGGCGGTGAGCCCCACGACGGGGACCAGGACGACGAGACCCGCGAAGACAGAGATGATGATCTCGGAGATGCTTACGGGAAGCACGGTTGGCATGGCGGAGCTCCTGTGCAGGGGGAAGGCCCAGAGCGGAACTACGGGGGCGGGCGCGGCGGGATTCATCCGCGTTCTCCCATGATAATACCGAACCAATCCAGCGCTAACCCTCTGCTCACCTACGAGGGTGGTGCTCGCGGCGGGGGGTGCTAAGTTTTTACCGTGATCGAAACCCCGCTCCGTACGATCACGTACGGGCGGCCGATCCGGCGGCGGGCGGGTGCAACCCTGAGCCCCGTGGATGTATCCAATCTCCCGCCGACCGCACCCGGTACCCCCGGGGGCGGACCCCACCCTCCACCGCCAGACACTTCCATGAAGCGGACCAGCGGACTCTCCCTCGCGCTTCTTATCGCATGCGGCACACAGGCCGCGTTCGCCCAGAGCACTCCCCCCCAGCAGCCTGCCGCCGGCAGGGCGCCCGCGGGCGCACCCGGCGGCGCGCGGCCCGGCGGCATGGTGCCGCAGCAGGGCGGCGCACAGCTGCGCGGCGTGGTGCTGGACGCGGCCAACGGCCGGCCGCTCGCCTCCGCCTCCGTCTCCGTGTGGAGCCGGGCGGACTCGGCGCTGGCGGCCGGCGCCGTCACCCGTCCGGACGGCTCCTTCCGCGTGGAGGGGCTGCGGCCCGGGCGCTACTACGTGCGCGTCTCGCACCTGGGGCACACCCCGGCCACCTCGGGCGACATCACCGTGGCCCCCGGCGCCACCTCGGCCGAGGTGCCTGCGCTGCGGCTGGCGGCGGGCGCGGTGGCCATCGAAGGGATCACGGCGACGGCGGCGCGCAGCGACGTGAGGATGTCCGCCGACCGCAACGTGTTCTCGGCCAAGGACCTGCCGGCGGCGGCGGGGGGCAACTCCACCGACGTGCTGCGCAACGTGCCTTCGGTGGAAGTGGACCCGGACGGCAAGGTGAGCCTGCGCGGCAACCAGAACGTGGCGGTGCAGATCAACGGGCGGGCCGCCCCCATGCGCGGCGAGCAGCTGGGCCAGTTCCTCCAGCAGCTCCCGGCCAACATGGTGGACCGGGTGGAGGTGATCCCCAACCCGTCGGCCAAGTACGATCCCGAGGGGATGGCCGGCATCGTCAACATCGTGCTCAAGGGGAACGCGGAGCTGGGCCTTTCGGGCGGGCTCACGGCGTCCGCCGGCACCAGCGACCGCTACAACGGCACGGGGAACCTGGGGTACCAGCGCGGCCGGATGACGCTGTTCGGCAGCTACGGCTACTTCGGCGACGGGCGGGAGACGAGCGGGTTCAACAACCGCACCAACATCAGTGGCGGCGCCCCCGTGAGCTTCCTGGACCAGTTCTCCAACGGGCGGGGGCGGATGAGGTCGCACACCGTCAACACCAACGTCGAGATGAAGCTGGACAAGACCAGCTCGCTGGCGTCCACCCTGCTGGTGAGCGCGCGCGACTTCCGCCAGGACACCCGCAACGACTTCACCCGCTACGACGCGGACCGCAACCCGCTCCTGGGGTCGGACGACCGGCAGCGCATGACCTCGGACGACGGGACGTTGGACGGCACGCTGTCGTATAAGAACGTGATCCAGCCGCGCCAGAACGAGCTCACCGTGGAGGCGCGCTTCAACCGCTCGGCCTTCGACCAGGGGAACGCGTTCTCGCAGCAGCCGGTGGACGCGAACGGCACCCCGATGGGCAACCAGCCGCTGCGCACGCAGAACCTCACCGACGCGGTGAACAGCGAGATGTACCTGCTGGCGGACCTCACGCGCACGGTGCGTGGGGTGCGCGTGGAGACGGGGTTCAAGGGGCAGCTTCGCCAGGTGAACAACGACCTCACCAGCGAGCGCTTCTCGTACGACACCAACTCGTGGCTCAACACGGGCGGGAGCAACGTCTTCGAGATCGACGAGCGGGTGAACGCGGCGTACGGCGTGTTCACGCGCAACACCGGCAAGTTCGAGCTGCAGGGCGGGGTGCGCGTGGAGCGCACCGCCCGTGAGACCAACCGCGAGGACGACGAGCTGGAGGGGTTCACCGACCTCTTCCCGAGCGCGCTGGTCGCGTTCAACATGGACGCCTCGCGGCAGCTGAAGGCGAGCTACTCGCGCCGCATCCAGCGCCCGCAGACGCAGCTCCTCAACTCGTTCCTCTTCTACGAGGACCCGCTCAACCGCTTCCGCGGCAACCCGTACCTGCGCCCGGAGTACACGGACGCGTACGAGCTGGGCTTCCAGCAGAGCGGCCGGCTGGGCTCGCTGCAGATGACGCCGTTCTACCGCCACACCACGGGCGCCATCCGCCGCATCCGCACCACGCAGGGCGACACCATCACCTCCACGGTGGACAACATCTCCACGGCGGACTCGTACGGCGCCGACACCAACCTCACGCTGCGGGCCGGGCGCCTGACGGGCTTCGTGGGGCTGAACGCCTTCCACCAGGAGTCGGACGGCAACACGTCGGCGGGCGCGGTCTCCAGCTCGGGGTGGGGATGGAACACGCGGGGCAACGCCAGCCTCAAGATTGGCAAGCGCACGGACGTGTCGGTGTTCGGGATGTACCGCGCGCCGATGAACACGGAGTTCGGCCGCATCGGGGCCTTCGCGATGACCAACATGTCGCTGCGCCAGAAGTTCATGCGCGACAAGGCCAGCGTGACCTTCCGCGTGCAGGACCCGTTCAACACCATGCGGTTCTCCACCTACAACGACGACCCGAACGGCGTGCTGGGCTACCGGATCAACACGGAGCGGCGGTTCGGCGCCCGCGGCGCCTTCCTGATGTTCAACTACACCTTCGGCCAGACGCCGCGCCTGCGCACTCCCACGCAGCAGCAGCCGCAGTCGGACCCGGGGCAGCCGATGGGCGGACCCTGAACGGGTAGGGCTCACACGGAGACACGGAGGCACAGAGATGAAGTCATCTCTGTGCCTCCGGCGCTTTAGCGGGCGCGAATCGCCACCATGGGGTCCACGGTGGCGGCGCGGCGGGCGGGGAGCCAGGCGGCAAGCAGGGCGACGCCGGTGAGGAGGAGGGCGACGCCGGCGTAGAGGAGCGGGTCCCAGGTGCGCACGCCGTGGAAGAAGCCCTGAAGCGTGCGCGCGGTGGCGATGGCGGCCAGGGTGCCCAGGATCAGCGAGGTGCGGGCGAGCCGCATGGCGTCGCCCACCACGTGCCTCACCACCTGCTCCTGGCGCGCGCCCAGCGCCATCCGTACGCCGATCTCGCGGGTGCGGCGCGCCACGCCCTCCCTCACCACCCCGAACAGCCCCGCGCACGCCAGCACCACCCCGATGGCCGAGAGCGCGCCCAGCACCCCCGCCGTCCAGCGCACGGGTGCCGCGAAGCGCGCCAGGCGCTCCTCCATGGTGATGACGTCGCGGATGAGCGCGCCCGGGATCGCGGACCTCACCGCGCGCTGCACCGGGCCCGCCAGGCGCATGGGGTCGCCCGCGGTGCGCACGGCCAGCCCCACCACCCGCGGCGGGTGGCGCAGCGCGGAAAGGTAGATGGTGGGCGACACCATCGCGCCCACGCCCGGCCCGAGGGGCCGCACGTCGTCCACCACGCCTACCACGCGGTACTTGGGGATGGCCTGCGCCGCGCTCAGCAGGCTCCGCTCGCGCCAGGGGAGGAGGTGCTGCCCCACCGGGTCCAGCCCCGGGAACAGGAGGCGTCCGGCGGAGCGCGTGACCACCGCCTCCATCCGCCCGTCGCCCGGCGCCAGGGCGCGGCCCTCGAGAACGGGAATGCCCATGGCCTCGAAGTACCCGGGGCTCGCCACCAGCTGGTGGACGTCCTTCTGCAGCACGGGCACCAGCAGGTACGCGTAGCAGAACGGCTTGCAGTAGGAGGTGACCACGTCGCGCGGACCGGTGCCCAGCCACGCGTCCTGGCTCACCACGCTCGCCGCGCGCACGCCGGGGAGGGCTCGGACGCGGTCCAGCGTGTCGCGCAGGTAGGCGGCGCGCACGGCCGCGTCGGTGCGCGCAGCGGCCGGGAGCGTGACGGACATGGTGAGCGTGTCGCGCGGGTCGAAGCCCGCCCCGGCGCCGGACTGGCGGTCCAGCGACCCGCGCAGCAGCGTGCCCGCGCCCACCAGCAGCGCCATCGAGGCCGTGAACTGCGCCACCGTCACCACCCGCCGCACCCACCCCTCGTACCGCCCCGCGGTGGCGCGGTCCCCCGTGCCCAGCCCCGACGCCAGCTCCCGCCGGTACGCGATCGCCACGGGAGCCAGCGCGCAGAGGAGCGCCACCCCCACCGGGGCGACGACGGCCGGAAGGAGCGCGCGCACCCCGCCATCCGAAGCCCAGGGGTCCCCGGCGGCGGGCCAGGTGGCGGCGAGGATCTCCCCGATTCCCCACCCGGCGCACAGCCCCAGCACCGCGCCGACGAGCACCGGCACCACCGTGTCCGCGGCGACGAAGCGGAGGATCCGCCCCGCGCCCGCGCCCAGCACCACGCGCATGGCGATGGCGGGCCTCTGCGACGCGCCCCGCGCCAGCACGCGCGCCGCCGCGATCACCAGCGCGCTCGCCACCACCAGCGCCGTGGTGCCCCACAGCACGCGCAGGAGCGACTTCGTCCCGGCGGAGCGGATCTCCTCCACCCCGAGCAGCCCTTCCGTCCACCCGTGCGCATTCGCCATACGGTCCCACGCGGGGATGAGGCGGGCGGGCTCGTGCGCCAGCCCCGCGTCCGCGAAGCCCAGCAGCGAAAGCCCCACGCCGATCCCCACCGCCAGCGTGAAAGCGACGGACACCGCGAAGCCGCGCGCGCGTAGTTTAGCCATGATGACCGGGAGGGTAGGGGGACTCGGACCCGCTTACCAGCTAACTCGCGGCACACCCGTTCCGCAAGCTCTTCTCTGTGCCTCCGTGTCTCTGTGTGAGCCCCCGTCCTGTAAGACCCGCGGGGCCTTGACGCCCCCGGAAGCTTCGGCTATGTTACCTGTCTTCTCTTCCCCCGGGATACGTGTACCTATCGCGGCCTCGCGGGGGAGGGCTGGAGCATCGGAAACCTTGCCGCGGAAAAAGGCACGGCAAGGTTTTCTGTCTGTCGTCCGGGCTCAGGCGCCCGGGGATCGGGGGAGCACGCTCGCGTAGCTCAGCCGGCAGAGCACTTCCTTGGTAAGGAAGAGGTCATGGGTTCGAGTCCCATCGCGAGCTCTGGCGCCTCCTCGTCGCACAAACCACCCGTACGGGATCCAGAACGGAAATGGCTAAGGCTAAGTTTGAGCGGAACAAGCCGCACGTGAACGTGGGCACCATCGGCCACGTGGACCACGGCAAGACCACGCTCACGGCGGCGATCACGCGCATCCAGGCGGCGCAGGGGCTGGCGGACTTCATCAGCTTCGACAACATCGAC
>DASVSA010000288.1:0-11685 GCA_036388335.1 Longimicrobium sp.
GGGCGCCGCCTATCTTCGGCTAGGCGCCCCGACCGCGCCATTCTGATCCGCCTCCCCGCTCGACAGTTCACCCGTCCTGTTTCCGCCACCTTCCCGCAGGACGTTCCGCCGGCAACCACCCGCCCCGGGGACCGCCGTGACCGACCGCATCGTCGAACTCGACTCCGCAGAGGGCGCCCGCATCGTGGAATCGCTCCGCGGCTCGGGTGCCACGGTGCTGCTAGGAAGCGCCGTCTCGTGCTTCGCTCCCACCCGCCTCCCGGCCGGAAAGACGATCGGAAAGGCGATCGCGGAGCGGCTGGCGGACGGTTGTTCATCGCCCCGCGACGCGCTGGTAGCGGCCGTCTCCCAGACCGCCTTCGAGCAGGTCATGGAGCGGTGCCCGCACCCGGAGCGCGTGCGCGCGGTGCTGTCCCAGCGGTTCCGCTCCGTACCGGCCAACCCGGTGCACGGGGCGTTCGCCAGGCTCGCGGGCCGCGGCACGGTGGCTCACATCGTCACCACCAACTACGACGTGGGGCTGGAGGCGGCCTTCCAGGAAGAGCGCGGAGCGCCCCCCGTTGCGCTCGTCCGCAACGACGAGGAGGGCAGAGCCGCGCGCGACGCCCCGCACGTGCTCTTCAAGATCCACGGCTGCGCCACGCCGGAATTCGCGCCCGAGATGGTGTTCCGCCTCACCGAAGAGGCGCAGCTGCCGGAGTGGAAGAGCGGCCTCCTGCGGCGCATGGTGGAGGGGCGGCCCCTGCTGGTGGCGGGATATTCGGGGATGGACTTCGAGATATGCCCCGAGCTGTCCCGGCTCGGCGCGGATCGCGTGGTCTGGCTGCACCTGGGAAGCCTCGAGGACGTCACGGCGAACGCATGGCGCGTCCTCCGGGAGAGTGGCGGCGTCCTCCTCCGCGGTGACCTCACGGTGCTCGCCGCCGGGCTCCTCGGGGAGACGGAGGTGAGCGCGAAGTGGGACCCGGGAGGGGCGGAGTTTGTCGACGCCCTGTTCGGGCAGTTCGACGAGGAGGAGCTCGACAGCTGGCGGGCGCGGCTCTTCGGAGCCATCGGGTGTGGGACCGACGCCGTGGGTGCGGCCTCGCGGCTGCTCGCGGCCGCCGAGCGCCGCGACGACATGGACGCGCGGGCACGAGCGCTGTCGCTGCGCGCGCAGGGGCGCTTTCACCTCGGCCACTACAAGGATGCCGCGCACGACTACGCGGGTGTGGCGAAGATCACCTGGCGCTCGGGGGACCTCCACGAGCTGATCATCGCCCTGAACGGGGTGATCGAGACCAACCGGTGCGCGGGACGGTTCGACCGCGCCTGGCTGGCGTTGAACGCGCTCCGCCGGCTCGCCCGCCGCACGCGCGGCACCCCCGAGCACCGCCGCGTCCGCGCCGATGCCGTGATGCTCGGCGTCGTGTTCGACGGCCAGGCCTACCAACTGGCCATGCTGATTCCCAGGTGGCGCGGACTCCGCGCGCTGCGCCGGAGTCTCCGTGGCGTGTTCCGCGAGCGGGCGCGGCGCGGGCTCGCGGAGGTGTCCGTCCTGGCCGCGGCGTCCGGGAACTGGATGCAGTTCCAGCAGGCGAGGCTCTGGGCGCGCAGGTACCACCTGCGCTGGAACGGGGTGTACCGGGGCTCCACGAACCCGCTCCCCTCGCGCGAGGGCTACAGACAGCTCGGGTACGTGGTCGCACGCTCCATGGCGATCCGCGACGAGAAGCGGGCGCCCGGTCCCGAGGTGCTGGAGGCCATCCTGCCCGCGCTGGTGGCGATCGGCGCGTTTCCCGAGGCGTGGAAGCTGATGCGCTTCACCGAGCGCTGGCTGGGCCCGGACGCGATCCCGCCGGAGCTCCGCGCATCCGTGAACGCCGGGTGGGCCGAGTGCCAGTACGCGTGGTGGATGAGGCACTTCATCCAGCGCGGAGAGCGGCGGCGGGTTGCCCGCACGGGCCGCTGACGAGCAGATTCACCGCGAGCAACGAAGCCCCGTGCCTCCGTGCCTCCCCGTGGGGCCGCCGTCCTTTCTTCGCGAGTGATCCCCGTGACCGACGACTACCGCAGGCGCATGCTGGCGATCAGCGAGCAGCTGGCCGCGCAGGGCGTGGGAAGCCACACGTCGGCCCCGCCCGCGTACCGGATCGCGTGGCTCCTCGGGCTCCGTGTGCGTCCGCCGCTCTACCAGCCGTTCGCGACGCTCGCCCAGGGGATGGGAACGGGGTTCGGCGTGCTGTGGGGGGTGCTGATGTGGATCATCTTCTGGCGCCCCGCCGATCTCTCGGCCTACGCCGCGCTCGGGAGCGCGCTGCTGGCCGGCACCCTCTTCGGCCTGACGATGGCGGCCTTCTACCGCTGGAAAGCCGGGCGCCTCCGTCTGCCGCCGCTGGACGGCGAATGACGCAGGCCGGGGCTCCGCGCGCCATCCTCTTCGATCTGGACGGTACGCTGATCGACACGTTCCGGCTGTACCTGGAGAGCTACCGGCGCGCGCTGGCGCCGTACGTGGGGCGCGAGGTGAGCGACGATGAGATCCTTGAGCGCCGCCCATCCGCGGAGCGGCGCTTCCTGGAGGACTGGGTGGGGGCGGAGCGGGTGGCGGCCTGCCACGACGCCATGTGCGGGCATTACGAGGCGCTGCACGGCGCGCTGGGCGAGGGGGCGTACGACGGCGTGCGGGAGATGCTGGCGGCGCTCCGCTCGGCGGGTATCCAGCTCGGCGTGGTGACGGGCAAGGGGCGGCGCGCCTGGGAGGTGACGGAGGCCGAGCTGGCGCTGGGCCCCTGGGCCGTCACCATCACCGAGGACGAGGCGGAGCACCCCAAGCCCCACCCCGGCGGCCTCCTCGCCGCGGCGGAGGCACTGGGGATGGCGCCGCGCGACATCGTGTACGTGGGCGACTCGGCCGTGGACATGGAGGCCGGGCGCGCCGCCGGGATGCGCACCGCCGCGGCGCTCTGGGCCAAGACCGCCCCCGGCGAGGCCGGCGCCTTCCTCCGCCAGGTGGAGCCGCACACTCCCGACTGGGCCTTCCACCGCCCCGCCGACCTCACCCGCGCCTTCGCGGCCTGGTGCTGAAAACTTCCCTCCACGAGCCACACTCCATGCGCGCATTCCTGATCCTCGCTGTCCTTATGCTGTCCGCGTGCGCGGGTCAGCGAGGTGTGTCGGCAAACGACGCGCGGACGCGGGTGACCGCGGGCCTGCGTTCCGAGCTCACGGTTCGCGGACGGCCCGCGCCGGAGACGTTCTCGCTGGCGGAGCGCATGGCGCACTACAAGGTGCCCGGCGTGTCGGTCGCGGTGGTGGAGGGCGGGCGCATCGCCTGGGCGCGCGGCTTCGGGGTGAGGGAGGCCGGCACCGCCGATTCCGTGACCGGCACCACGCTTTTCCAGGCGGCGTCGATCTCCAAGCCCGTCGCGGCGACGGGGATGCTGCGCATGGTGGATGAAGGGAAGCTCGCGCTCGACACGCCGGTGAACGAGTACCTGGTGAGCTGGAAGGTGCCCGAGAACGAGTTCACGGCGCGGGAACAGGTCACGCTGCGGCGGCTCGCGTCGCACAGCGCGGGGCTCACCGTGCACGGGTTCGGGGGATACCCAGCGGGCGCGCCGGTCCCGTCGGTGCCGCAGATCCTGGACGGGAGCGGGCCCGCCAACAGCCAGCCGGTACGCGTGAACGTGGTGCCGGGCTCCATGTGGCGCTACTCGGGCGGCGGCACCACCATCGAGCAGCTGGTGATGACCGATGTCGCAAAGGAGCCGTTCCCCGCGCTGATGCGGCGGCTGGTGCTGGAGCCGGCGGGGATGGCGAACAGCACCTTCGAGCAGCCGCTCCCCGAGGTCAGGCGCGGCACGGCGGCGGCGGGGCATGATGAAGAGGGCGCGGTGCTCCCCGGCCGCTGGCACGTCTACCCGGAGATGGCCGCGGCGGGGCTCTGGACCACACCCAGCGACCTGCTCAAGTGGGCGATGGAGATCGCGGCGGCGCGAGACGGGCGCTCCGGCCGTGTACTGTCGAAGCCCACCGCCGTCGCCATGCTGACGCCCCAGAAGGGCGCCAGCGGGCTCGGTCCGTCGCTGGGCGGGCGCGGAGACGGCTTCTACTTCAGCCACGGCGGCGCCAACGCCGGCTTCCGCGCGCAGCTCATCTACTTCCCCGAGACCGGCCAGGGCGCCGCGGTGATGACCAACGGCGAGGGAGGCGACCGCCTCGCCCGCGAGATCCTCCTGGCGCTGAGCGCCGCGTACGGCTGGCCCGGCTACGGTGAGATCCGCCCGCTGGCCATCTCCCCGGACGCGCTGGACCGGTACACGGGCGCGTACTCGATGACCCAGCCGTACCCCATCACCCTCACGTTCACGCGGCAGGAGGGCCGCCTCTTCAGGAAGCCGCCGCCCTCCTGGGCCCGCGCGAAGAGGTCGTGTTCACCGCCCCGGGCCTGGCGCGCGGCGTCCAGTCCGGCATCGAGTACACCTTCCACCCGGACCGCGTGGAGCTGCTCGGGCTCGCGCTGAAGAGGCAGTAAGGGATCACACAGAGACACAGAGGCACGGAGCACCCCAACGAATCGCCCGCCCCGGGTGTATGGACGCCGGGGCGGGCGCTTGTCCGTCTCTGTGGGTGCGGGTAAATTAGCACCCTTACCCGACGGGCACGTTCGTACAGAAGGGAAGATGCACCGAACCTGGTTCGCCGCGCGCGCCGCCGCGCTGGCCCTCTTCGCCTGCGCGCTCCCGCTGAGCGCGCAGGATACGCTGTCTCTATCCCTGCCCGAGGCGGTGCGGCGCGCGCAGGCTGGCGACGAGGTGCAGCTCGCCACCGGGCGGGTGGACGCCGCCACGGCCGCCGTGGGGAGCGCCGCCGCCGCGCGGTATCCCCAGCTCCGCGTCAACTCCACGTTCAACCACGTCTACGAGAACGCGCGGGCGCAGGCGGTGGGGCAGATCTTCAACCAGCCCAACAGCTACGGCGCCAACATGAACCTGTCCGTGCCGCTCTACCAGGGCGGCCGGGCCACGCAGGGGCAGCGCGCCGCCATCCGCCTGCGCGACGCCGCCGGCGCCGAGGTGGAGAGCGTACGGGCCGACGTGTCGCTGCAGGTGCTGGGCGCGTACCTGGCCTCGCTGCTGGGCGACCGGCTGGTGGCCATCCAGGACACCAACCTGGCGCTGGCCGACGCGCGGCTGCGGCAGATGGAGCAGTTCGAGCGCTCGGGGCGCGTGGCGCGCTACGACGTGCTGCGCGCCCGCGTGGAGCGCGCCAACCTGGAGCCGCTCGCCATCCAGACCCGCGGCAACCGCGAGCTGGCGCTGCTGGAGCTGCGCCGCCTCACCAACCTCCCGCAGAACCAGCCGCTGCGCCTGGTGACGCCGCTCGCCACCGCCGACGCCCGCCTGCTGGCGGACGAGGTGGGGCGCTACGCCGCGGCCCAGGACTCGGCGTGGCTGGCCGAGCTGCCGGCGGTGCGCGCGGCGCGGCTGCGGGTGGAGGCGGGGCGCGCCACCGCACGGGCCGCCGCGTCCAGCTACCTCCCCACGGTGTCGCTGAACCTGGTGTCGGGGTACCAGGCGTTCCCCTCCACCTTCCAGCCGCCGCTGCGCTTCGGCGCGCTGGACACCATCGATTGCCCGGCCGGCTCCGATCCCGGCCGCGTGTGCACGCAGCAGAACGGCGGGTGGTTCTCCGACCGGTCGCTGGGGCTCACCCTCAGCTGGCCCGTGTTCGACGGCTTCCGCACCCGCAGCGACGTGCGCCAGGCGCGCGCCCAGGCGCAGATCGCCGAGGTGCAGGCGCAGCAGGCGCGCGAGGCCGCTCTGGCGCAGGCCGCCCGCGCGCGCACCGAGCTGGCCACCGCCCGCGCGACGTTCGAGGCCGGGCGCCAGGCCGCCACCGAGGCCGAGGAGGCGTTCCGGCTGGCCAACCTGCGCTACACACGCGGGCTGGGCACGCAGCTGGAGGTCTCCGACGCGCAGCTCGCGCTGCTTACGGCGCGCACCAACGAGGCCCGCGCCGCGCACGAGCTCTACCTGTCGGCAGCCGGAGTGGCCCGCGCGCTGGGCCGTCCCGTACCCTTCCCCGGCGGGGCGGCATCCGCCCCCAACCCGTGAGCCCGTCGATGCACCTGCAGATCAGCACCTTCCGCGCGCCCGCCCTGCTGGCGGCGGCGCTCCTCGCCGCCGGCTGCTCCAGCGACGCGGGCGCCCGCGAGGCGGCTCCGGGCGGGGCCGCCGGGGGCCGCGGGGGCGGGCCCAGCGTGACGCTCGCCGCCACGGACGTGGCCACGCCCCGCCGCGCCACCCTGGAAGACGCCATCGCCGTGACCGGCAACCTGCAGCCGCTGGAGCGGGCCGAGGTGCGAGCGCGGCTGGAGGGCGACCTGGAGGGCGTGTACGTGCGTGAGGGCGAGCCGGTGAGGGCCGGGCAGCTGATGGCCCGCTTCGAGGCCAGCGAGCAGGCAGGCACCGCCCGCAGCGCCGTGGCCGACGTGGCCGCCGCGCGCAGCGAGCTGGGCACCGCGCAGTGGAACTTGGACCAGAGCAGGGAGCTCTACCGGCAGGGCGCCGTCCCCGAGCGCGAGGTGAGGGTGGCCGAGCAGGCCGTGGCCGCCGCCCGCGCGCGCGTGGCCGCCGCCGAGTCGCGCCTGGGCACCTCGCGCAGTGAAGTGGGCGACACGCGCGTCCTGGCCCCCACGAGCGGGGTGGTGGAGAAGCGCACCGCCAATCCGGGCGAGCACGTATCTCGCGGCGCATCGCTCTTCACGGTGGTGCGCGGCGACGTGCTGGAGCTGGCGGCCGCCGTCCCCGAGCGCCAGGCGGCCGGGGTGCGCGCCGGGCAGCCGGTGAGGTTCACGGCCGACGCCCGCGAGTTCACGGGGCGCGTGGCCCGCGTGGGGCCCTCGGTGGACCCGGGCTCGCGCGCCGTGACGGTGTACGTGCAGGTGCCCAACCCCGACGGCTTCCTCAAGGCGGGCACCTTCGCCAGCGGGCGCATCGTGTCCAACACGCTCAGCGGCGCGCTTACGGTGCCGGCCGCGGCCATCCGCGAGGCGCGCGAGGGCGGCAGGCCCTTCGTGTACCGCGTGGTGGACGGCAAGATCGACGTGGCCGAGGTCACGCCGGGGCTTACCGACGAGGCGCAGGGGCTGGTGCAGGTGAACGGGCTGGCCGAGACGGACCGGGTGGTGGTGGGGAACGTGGGGGTGCTTGGGAAGGGGATGACGGTGCGCATGGCCGGCGAAGGCCGGCAGCGCGGCGGCCGCTGAGCGGAGACAACCATGTTCCTATCCGACGTATCGATCCGGCGGCCCGTCTTCGCCACCATGATGATGGTGACGCTGGTGGTGCTGGGCATCATCGGCTACCAGCGGCTGGCGGTGGACGAGTACCCGGACATCACCTACCCCGTGGTGGTGGCGCAGACCTCCTACCCCGGCGCCTCGCCCGGGGTGATGGAGCGCGAGGTGTCGCGCCCCATCGAGGAAGCCCTCAACACCGTGCAGGGGATCCAGGAGATCACCTCCACCTCGTCCGAGGGCAGCTCGCTGGTGCGCGTGCAGCTGCGGCTGGGGGTGGACGTGATGGCCGCGCAGCAGGAGGTGCAGTCCAAGGTGGCCCGCATCCGCCGGCAGCTCCCCGAGGACATCGAAGACCCGGTCATCATCCGCTTCGATCCCAACGAGCGCCCCATCATGTCCATCGCGGTCCAGAGCGCGGACCGCCCCATGCGCGAGCTCACCGACCTGGCGGACGAGGTGATCTCCACCCGCCTGGAGGCGATCCCGGGCGTGGGCGGCGTGAACCTGGTGGGCGGCACCGACCGGCAGATCCGCGTGCAGCTGGACCCGGCGGCCATGAGGTCGTACGGCGTGTCGCCGCCGCAGGTGGTGCAGGCGCTTCAGCGCGAGAACCAGGAGGTTCCCGCCGGCCGCGTGCGGCGCGGCGACCAGGAGCGGCTGGTGAGGATCACGGGGCGCGTGGAAGACCCGCGCGCCTTCCGCGACATCAGCGTGGCGGTACGGAACGGCGTCCCCGTGCGCCTGGGCGACGTGGGGACGGTGGTGGACGGCACGGCCGAGGCCCGCAGCGCGTCGTTCCTCAACGACGGCCGCGCGCTCTCGGTGGAGATCCTCAAGGTGAGCGGCACCAACACGGTGGACGTGGCCGAGCGGGTGCGCGCCGAGATCGCGTCCCTCTCGCGCCAGCTGCCGGGCGACGTGAAGATGACGGTGGTGAGCGACGACTCGCGCCGCATCAAGGAGTCGCTGGCCTCGGTGCAGCACGAGCTGATCCTGGGGGCCATCCTCTGCATCGCCATCATCTACCTGTTCCTCAACTCCTGGCGCTCCACCATCATCACGGGGCTGGCGCTCCCCATCTCCATAATCTCGGCGTACTTCGGGATGTGGATGTTCGGCTTCACCATGAACACCATGACGCTGCTGGCGCTCTCGCTCGCCATCGGCCTCCTGATCGACGACGCCATCGTGGTGCGCGAGAACATCGTGCGCCACGTGGAGATGGGGAAGGACCACCACACCGCCGCCCGCGAGGGCACCAGCGAGATCGGCCTGGCCGTGTTCTCCACCACGCTGGCGGTGGTGGCCGTGTTCATCCCCGTGGCCTTCATGGGCGGGCAGATCGGGCTGATCTTCTTCCAGTTCGGCGTGGTGGTGGCGTTCGCGGTGATGGTGTCGCTCTTCGTCTCGTTCACGCTGGACCCCATGCTCTCCAGCGTGTGGCCGGACCCCGAGGTGGAGCACGCCA
The DNA here is from genome assembly GCA_036388335.1 of Longimicrobium sp. Taxonomy (GTDB): domain Bacteria; phylum Gemmatimonadota; class Gemmatimonadetes; order Longimicrobiales; family Longimicrobiaceae; genus Longimicrobium. Next base: position 8,754 of record DASVSA010000288.1, read on the forward strand.
GCACGAAGCGCGGCAACTTCATCCAGCGCGGCGCGCGGGGCTTCAACGACTGGTTCGAGCGCGTGGCGGACCGCTACCCTCGCGGCCTGGCCTGGGCGCTGGGGCACCGGCTGCCGGTGGTGGGCGTGGCCGGGGCCACCATCGTGGCGTCGATGCTCATCATCCCCACCCTGGGCTTCACCTGGGTGCCGGACTTCGACGGCGGCGAGTTCAACGTCAACTTCCGCGTGGCGCCGGGGTCGCGGCTGGAGTACACGGTGGGCAAGGGGCACGAGATCGCCTCCCTGCTGCGCAAGCAGCCGGAGGTGGACTTCACCTACATGTCCATCGGCGGCGGCTTCCGGGGCTCGCCCAACAACGGGCGCGTGTTCGTGAAGCTCAAGCCCAAGGGCGAGCGCTCGCGGTCGCAGCAGGAGATCCAGGACGGGCTGCGCGGCGCCCTGCGCGGCCTGCCGGGGGTGAGGGCCAACATAACGGGCACGCCCACCATCTTCGGCGGCTTCCGCCAGCCGATCCAGGTGAACGTGCAGGGCCCGGAGCAGGAGCGGCTGAAGCTGGCCGCCGAGCAGGTGATGGAGGTGCTGGGCAACGTCCCCGGCGTGGCCGAGCCCACTTCCAGCGAGGAGGGTGAGATCCCGCAGCTGGACGTGGACGTGGACCGCGAGCAGGCGTGGGCCGCCGGGGTGGGGATCAGCTCCATCGCGGCCACGCTTCAGCCGCTCTTCACGGGCCAGCGCGCCACCCAGTGGGAGGATGCGCAGGGCTACACGCACGACGTGGTGGTGGTGTACCCGGACTCGGTGAGGACCTCGGCGGCGGACGTGGCGTCCATCGTGGTGCCCAGCAGCAACGTGGACCCGGCCTCCGGCCGCCCGGCCATGATCCCGCTCTCGCAGGTGGCCACGGTACGGCCGGGGGTGGGGCCGCAGCAGATCGAGCGCTCCTCGCTGGAGCGGCAGATCTCGCTGTCGGCGGGCGTGGTGCCGGGGTTCGCCACGGGCGACGTGGCCAACGCGGCGCGCAAGGCCATCGACCAGGCGGGGCTCCCCAGCGGCTACCGCGCCGTCTTCCGCGGCGACGCGCAGAGCCTGGAGGAAACCAAGGGGTTCGTGCTGGCGGCGCTGGGTCTGGCGGTGGTGTTCATCTACCTGATCCTGGCCTCGCTCTTCGGCTCGTTCCTGCAGCCGCTCTCCATCATGCTCTCGCTGCCGCTGTCGTTCATCGGCGTGGCGCTGGCGCTCCTCCTCACGGGGGGGAACCTCAACGTCTTCACCATGATCGGCATCATCATGCTGATGGGGCTGGTGACCAAGAACGGCATCCTGCTCGTGGACTTCGCCAACCAGCAGCGCGAAGAGGGGATGGGCCGCACCGAGGCGCTCCTTTCCGCGGCGCGCATCCGCCTGCGCCCCATCATCATGACCACGGTGGCCATGATCTTCGGCATGGTGCCGCTGGCGATGGCGCTGGGCGAGGGCGCCGAGCAGCGGGCCCCCATGGGCCGCGCCGTGATCGGCGGTCTCATCACTTCCACCCTGCTGACGCTGTTCGTGGTGCCGGTGGTCTACACCATTCTCGACGACTTCGCCGGCTACTTCCGGAAGCGCCCGGTCCAGGCCCACGTCCCGGTGGCGCGCCGCCCCGAGGCAGCCGCGGCGGACTGACAGAAGGGCTCACACAGAGGCACGGAGGCACGGAGAACGGACCAGTTCTCCGTGCCTCGTGCTTCCTGGCGCATATCTTCCAGCCAGACCCGGCCCGACCGTCGGGTTACCCTCGTCTCCCATCGATCGCGAAACCATGGAATGGCTGTTCTCAGGCGAAGCGCTGATCGCGCTCGCCACGCTCTCGCTGCTCGAGATCGTCCTCGGCATCGACAACCTCGTGTTCCTCACCATCCTGGCGGGGAAGCTGCCGCCGGAGCAGCAGCCCAAAGCGCGCAAGATCGGCCTGGGGCTGGCGCTGGGGATGCGGGTGGCGCTGCTGCTGGTGATCACCTGGATCATCGGGCTCACGCGACCCCTCTTTACCGTGCTGGGCCAGGAGATCTCGGGGCGTGACCTGATCCTGCTCACCGGCGGCCTCTTCCTGCTGGCCAAGGCCACCACCGAGATCCATCACAAGCTGGAGGGCGAGAGCGCGGGGAAGCCCGGAGCCGTGAAGGCGACCTTCGGGGCCGTGATCACGCAGATCGTGCTGATGGACCTCATCTTCTCGCTGGACAGCGTCATCACCGCGGTGGGGATGGCGGAGGACATCCGGGTGATGATCATCGCGGTGGTGATCGCGATGGCGGTGATGCTGGCGTTCGCGGAGCCGCTCGGCCGCTTCGTGCAGGCGCATCCCACGGTGCAGATGCTGGCGCTCTCCTTCCTGCTGCTGATCGGCATGACGCTGGTGGCGGAGGCGTTCGAGGTGCACGTCTCCAAGGGGTACATCTACTTCGCGATGGGCTTCTCGGTCTTCGTGGAGGTGCTGAACCTCAGGTTCAGCAAGAAGGGGAAGCCGGTGGATCTCGTGGACGGGTAGCCGGGCCATGAAGTTCGTCCCCGCGCAGTTCGCAGCGTACCTGCAGGTGCGGTCCGCCCGCCGCAACCTGCGGGCGCTGTGGAACTACGTGATCGTGCTGCTCCTGATGATCACGGCGTACAGCGTCATCTTCCACTTCCTGATGGCGGCCGAGGGGCAGAGCTTCTCCTGGCTCACGGGGTTCTACTGGACGCTCACGGTGATGAGCACGCTGGGCTTCGGCGACATCACCTTCAAGAGCGACGCGGGGCGCCTCTTCTCCATGGTGGTGCTCCTCAGCGGGGTCATCTTCCTGCTGATCGTGCTCCCGTTCGCCTTCATCCAGTTCTTCTTCGCCCCCTGGCTGGAGGCGCGCTCGGCCATGCGCACTCCGCGCCAGGTGCCCGCCGGCACCTCGGGGCAC
>DASVSA010000289.1:0-7700 GCA_036388335.1 Longimicrobium sp.
TGCGAGCCCGCGATGCGGTACACCGTCCCGGACTCGCTGCGCACGGCCAGCCCGCGCGTGAGCATCCACCGGTAGTCGCCGCCCCGGTGCCGCATGCGGTGCTCGCTCTCCAGGTGCGAGGTGCGGCCCTCCAGGTGCGCCGCGATCTCCGCCTGCACTTCCGCCAGGTCGTCGGGGTGGACGCGGTCCAGCCACTCGCGCCAGTCGGTGCCGACCTCGTGGGGCGCGTACCCCAGCATCTGCTTCCACCGCGCGGAGAAGTGCACGGCGTCGCGCAGGAGGTCCCAGTCCCACAACCCGTCATTGGCGCCGTCCGCCGCCAGGGCGTACCGCTCCTCGCTCTTGCGCAGCGCCTCCCGCGAATCGCGCAGGCTCTCGGAGAGCAGCGCCATCTCGCTCGCCCACTTTTCCGCGCGGCGGCGCAGCATCCAGAAGTAGATGGTGAGGCCCAGCAGCGCCACCAGCAGGATGCCCGCCCCCACCCACGCGTACGGCGGCTCCACCACCAGCGTGAAGTCGTCCGGCTGGCGCGGAGCCAGCTCGAACCCGCCCTCCGCGCGCCCCGCGATCCCCACCAGCTCCACTCCGCGCGCGGCCAGCAGCTGGCGCACGAAGGCGCGGTCCGCGAAGAAGCGCTCGGGCGTGCTCACGGACACCGTGCCCGAGCGGTCCCGCACCGCCAGCCCCTTGTGGGTGCGCAGGATGTCCGGCGGCACCACCAGCTCCCCCATCACCCGCACCAGCCGCCCGCGGTACTCGCCCGCCGCCAGGTCGCTGGCGAGCACGTACTGCGGCAGGGGCGCCACTCCGGCCCCCAGCCGCCGCAGCCGGCTCACCACCAGCTTCTCGCCCCTCACCTTCCCGCGCACCTCCACCCGCTCCCCTACGGCGAGCTCCAGGGAGTCGCGCGACGCCAGCTGGATCCCGCCGGAGCTGTCCTGGATGGCGATGGTGCCGGATGCCGCCGTCACCGTCCCCGCGACGGTCACGCTGCGCCCGCCGGTGTCGCGAAGCAGCGTGGAGATCGGCTCCGTCTGCGCGTGGAGCGCGGGGGCGGAGAGGAGCAGCGCGCACGCGGCGCGGATGAGCGACGGAATCATGGGCCCTGCTCTGATTCGCGGTTCCCGAAAAGGCGTCTTCAAAGGCCTGGAAGGGAAATCGCGTGCCACATGTTTCCGGTGCAGATTGGCAAATTACGTTGCAACAAAATGTCTCACACAGAGACACGGAGGCACGGAGATGAAGTGATCTCCGTGCCTCCGTGTCTCTGCGTGAGACGTTTTGTTACTGTCCCAGCGCCTGGCTCGGCCCGGCGGTCTCGCGCTCGCGGATGGCGGCGGCGCCCTCGCGGTCGAAGCGGTCCACCATGCGCACCAGCGAGGCGGGCGGCGTGAAGCGGCGCGCCCGCGGCAGCGACTCGCGCGCGAAAGCGCCCGCCACCGCGTCGTACTTGGAGGTGGGATGCCAGAAGATCCAGTCTTCCAGCCCCAGGTCGTGCACGGCGCGGATCTGGTCGGCCGCCTGCTGGGGGCCGTACTTGAAGCTGCGGTCGTTCCAGGTGGCAGTGAACGCCTGCAGCCAGGGGACGATGCGCGCCGGCTGCCGTCCCGCGTCCGCGAGGCGCTGGTTGCGGATGACGCCCATCCCCACCGAGCGGAAGACCGTCTCGTACGGCATGCGGTTGGGGCGCGGCACCCCGGCCAGGTGCGTGGGGAAGTAGTGCGACGGGTACACCATGGGAAGCAGCCCATCCACCCGCGACGAGAGCTGCTCCCACTGCTGCCCGATCCCCACGTCCTTGGACTCGTTCATCGACAGCCCGAACACGTCGGCCGTCACCGTGACGCCCAGGGGGCGCAGGCGGCGCGTGGCCTCGGCCAGGAAGGCGGCGATGGCGTCGCCGCGCTCGCCAGCGGCCTGCGGGTGCACCTGCGTGGGAAGCGAGCGGTACGCCTCGGGGAAGCGCACGTAGTCGAACTGGATCTCCCGGAAGCCGGCGCGCGCCGCCTCCTCGGCCACCTGGATGTTGTACTCCCACACCCGGCGGTCCCACGGGCTCACCCAGGTGATGCGCTGGTGGTCGCGCCACAGCTCGCGCCCTGGGGTCTGGATGGACCAGTCGGGGCGCGCGCGGGACAGCCGCGGGTCCTTGAACACCACCACCCGCGCGATCGGGTAGATGTCGTGCGCCTTCAGCGTGTCGGCCAGGGCGCGCAGGTCGTGCACCCGGATGCTCCCCCAGTGCGACGCTTCGCGGGCCAGCGGCAGCTTGCTGTGGAAGCGGACCCCGTCTTCGTCCTTGACGTCCACCACCCAGCTGTTGAGCTCGGTGCTGTCGGTGAGGGCGAGCAGCTTGCCGCGCGACACGGGGTTCCCCGCGGCGTACGAGCTGACGTAGATCCCCCGCACGATGGGCGGTACCCGCTCTCGTGGCGGCGTGGGCCGCTGCGGCGGCGCGGTGTGAGCCTCGGCCCGGGCGGGCACCAGCTCGGCGGTGAGTGCGGCCATCGCCCGCGAGGACGGGCGGTCGGAGAGCTCGGTGCAGGCGGAGGCGAGCACCAGCGCGGCGGTCATCGCCGCGCGGACGGAGGAGATACGGCTCATCGGGGACTGCACTTGCAAGGCGCGAGCGGTGCTGGAGCGGGCGAACGGAGGCTTCCACGCGGGCGGGACGGACGCGGAAACACCCGTATTGTAGCGCACGCGAAAATGGTGCCGTGAGGCGCGTTGCGAAAGGGGGGAAGGCGTCCCTTTGCCGCGCCCGCGCGCGCGCCGTATTTTGCCGCGCGCCCGAGCGCGCTTCGGGCGCTCCGGCACGGCGCCTTCGCACACACCCGGCGGACGAAAAGTGGATCCCAACCGCATCCTGATCATCGACTACGGCTCGCAGTTCACGCAGCTCATCGCGCGCCGCATCCGCGAAGAGCGCGTCTACTGCGAGATCCACCCGCCCACCCGCTCGCTGGAGTGGATCCGCGAGTGGGCGCCGCGCGGGATCATCCTCTCGGGCGGCCCGTCGTCCGTGTACGGCGAGGACGTGCCCACCGCGGACCCGCGGCTGCTTCACCTGGTCATCCCGGTGCTGGGGGTGTGCTACGGGATGCAGCTCATCACCTTCCTGGAGGGCGGGGTGGTGGAGCGCGGGCGGCGCGAGTACGGCCGCGCCCACGTGGAGATCCGCGAGCCGGAGGGGATCTTCGCCGGCTTCACCCCCGGCGAGCAGACGATGGTGTGGATGAGCCACGGCGACCACGTGGTGGAGCCCCCGCCCGGGTACCGCGTGCTCGCCAGCACGCCGGACCTGCCCTGGGCCGCCTTCCGCGCGGACGACCGCGAGATCTACGGGGTGCAGTTCCACCTGGAGGTGGCCCACACCGTCCGCGGCGCGGACATGATCTCCAACTTCGTCTTCAGCATCTGCGGGTGCCATCCCACCTGGACGGCGGGGTCGTACATCGAGAACGAGCTGGAGAAGATCCGCGGCCAGGTGGGCGACGCCCAGGTGATCTGCGGCCTCAGCGGCGGGGTGGACTCGTCGGTGGCCGCGTCGCTGGTGCACCGCGCCATCGGCGACCAGCTCACCTGCATCTTCGTGGACACGGGGCTGCTGCGGGCGGGGGAGCGCGAGTCGGTGGAGCGCACCTTCCGCGCGCACATGGGGATCCGGCTGGAGGTGGTGGATGCGTCGGAGCTCTTCCTGGAGCGGCTGCGCGGCGTGGAAGACCCCGAGCGGAAGCGCACCATCATCGGCCACACCTTCATCGACGTCTTCGAGGACGCCTCCGCGCGGCTGGGCGGCGACGCCAAGTTCCTGGTGCAGGGCACGCTCTACCCGGACGTCATCGAGTCCGCCTCGGTGAAGGGCCCCTCGGCTACGATCAAGACCCACCACAACGTGGGCGGGCTCAAGGCGGACATGAAGTTCGCCCTGATCGAGCCCCTCCGCGAGCTGTTCAAGGACGAGGTGAGGCAGGTGGGGCGCGAGCTGGGGCTTCCCGAGGAGATGGTGGGGCGCCACCCCTTCCCCGGCCCCGGACTGGCGATTCGCGTGCTGGGCGCGGTGGATGAGCGCGAGCTGGCCATCCTGCGCCAGGCGGACACCATCTACCTGGAGGAGATCCGCGCGGCGGACCTCTACGACGAGATCTGGCAGGCCTTCGCGGTGCTCCTCCCGGTGCGCAGCGTGGGCGTGATGGGCGACGAGCGCACCTACGAGAACGTGTGCGCCCTGCGCGCCGTCACCAGCCGCGACGGGATGACGGCGGACTGGTACCCCTTCCCGCACGACGTCCTCGCCCGCATCTCCACGCGCATCATCAACGAGGTGGCGGGGATCAACCGCGTCTGCTACGACATCTCCTCGAAGCCGCCCGCGACGATCGAGTGGGAGTAACGGCGGGGCTCACACAGAGATAGAGAGGCACAGAGAGAACCATGCGCCGCTCCGCACGGCTCGCCATCCTCGTCGCCGTTCCGCTCGCCACGCCGGCCGCCGCGCAGGGGGCCGGCGAGCGGCTGCGGGCCCTGTTCACGGAAGAATGGGAGTGGCGGCTGCGGGAAGATCCGCTGCTGGCCACGCAGGCGGGGGACGCGAGGTACAACGACCGCCTGCCGCGCGTGGGGCTCGCGGACCAGCAGCGGCGCGCGGCGCGCAACCGCGAGTGGCTCGCGCGCGTGCGCGCCATCCCGCGCGACTCGCTGGACGGGCCCGCGCGCATCAACCGGGACCTGTTCGAGCGCGAGAAGCGGCTCGACGTGGAGGAGAGCGAGCTCCGCGCCTACCTGATCCCCATCACCAACCGCGAAGGCTTCCACACCTTCTTCCCCGAGCTGGGCGACAACGTCCCGCTCGCCACCACCGCAGACTACGAGAAGTACATCGCGCGCCTCGCGGGCTTCCGCCAGTACGCGCGCGAGCACGCGGAGCTGATGCGGCAGGGGCTGCGCGAAGGGATGGTGCTCCCCTCGATCTCGGTGCAGGGGATGGAGACGATGCTCCAGCCGCACGTCGTGGATGATCCCACGAAGAGCCTGCTGTGGAAGCCGTTCACCGCCTTCCCGGCCGGCGTGCCCCGGGGGGAGCACGCGCGGCTGGCGGCGGCGGGGCGCGAGGCGATCGCGACCTCGGTGGTCCCCGGCTTCCGCGAGTTCCTGGAGTTCATGCAGCGGGAATACGTGCCCGGAGCGCGGCCCGCCATCGGCGCGTCGGCGCTGCCGAACGGGCGCGCGTACTATGCACAGCGGGTGCGCAGCTACACGACGCTGGACGTGACGCCGGCCGAGGTGCACCGCACCGGGCTGGCCGAGGTGGCACGCATCCGCGCGGAGATGGAGACGGTGATGAGGTCCACGGGGTTCCGCGGCACCTTCCCGGAGTTCCTCCAGTTCCTGCGCACCGATGCGCGCTTCCGCACCGCGAGCGCGGACGAGCTGCTCAGCCGGACCGCGCTGGTGCTGAAGCGCATGGACGGCGAGCTCCCCAAGCTCTTCGGCCGCCTGCCGCGCACGCCGTACGGCATCCGCACCGTCCCCGAGTTCATTGCGCCGCGCACCACCACCGCGTACTACACGCAGCCGGCGGGGGACGGCACGCGCGCCGGTTTCTACTGGGTCAACGTCTTCGACCTGCACAACCGCCCCACCTATGAGATCGAGGCGCTCTCGCTCCACGAGGCGGTTCCCGGCCACCACATCCAGCTCGCGCTTCAGCAGGAAATGGACGACGTCCCCCACTTCCGCCGCTTCGGCGGGGTGACGGCGTTCGTGGAGGGCTGGGCGCTCTACGCGGAGCGGCTGGGGAAGGAGGTGGGCTTCTATACCGATCCGTATAGCGACTTCGGACGGCTGACGTACGAGATGTGGCGCGCCTGCCGGCTGGTGGTGGACACGGGAATCCACGACCAGGGCTGGACGCGCCAGCAGGCCATCGACTACATGGCCGCCAACACGGGCCTCAGCATCCTCAACATCACCAACGAGGTGGACCGTTACATCGCCTGGCCCGGCCAGGCGCTGGCCTACAAGACGGGCGAGATGAAGATCCGCGAGCTGCGCGCCTTCGCCGAGCGCGAGCTGGGCCCCGCCTTCGACCGCCGCCGCTTCCACGACGTGGTGCTGGGAAGCGGCTCCATCCCGCTCACCGTTCTCGAAGCCAACGTCCGCGCGTACGTGGCCGAGCAGAAGGCGCGCTGACGGGAGCCCCGTCAGCACGCTCAGCTGTTCAGCCGCAGCAGCCTCGATCCCCCCCACGCGAGCGCCAGGCAGAGCGCCGAGAGCACCGGGAGGAGGAGAACCGCTCCGGCGGCGCTCATCGCGACCATGATGACGCCGCCCAGGATGCGGACGATGAGGCGGGGGATGTCGACGGATCGCGCGGGCTCGGCGGAGGGAGCGGGGGGCGGTGCGCGGAAGCCGCTGGCGACCAGGCGGGGCTTCACGGCGGCGTCGCGGGCGACCTGGCGCAGCAGGCCGCGGAAGCGGGCGTTCGACGGGTCCAGCCAGACGGCGGCGCGGTAGGCGGCCTCCGCCTCGGACCAGCGGCGCTGTTGGGCGAGGGCGGTGCCCAGGTTCGCGTGGAGCACCGCGTCCGCGGGGGCGATGGAGAGCGCGCGGCGGAGCTCCGCTTCGGCTTCGGCGGCTTTGCCCTGCTCCAGCAGGAGCAGGCCGGCGGCGAGGGCCTGGCGCGCGGTCTCGCCGGCGGCGGGCGCGGCGGGGGCCGAGTCGGGCGCGGCGACGACGGCGGGGGCGGCGCAGTCCACGCGGCCCGCGTTGCCGGAGGTCCACTCGCCGCGCGGGCAGGCGGCGGCGAGTGGATCGTAGCCCCAGCGCGCTTCGCCGCGCGAGTAGCAGGGCGGGGTGGTGAGACGCAGGCTGTCACCCCCCGCGTCGGAGGCGCGGATCAGGTGGGCGGCGGTTTCCTGCACCGTCGCGTACTCCAGCAGGCACTCGCGCGTGACCCCGGCGAAGCTCCCGCTCTCCGCGGCGGCGCGGGCGGCGGCGGCCATGAACGCGGTGCTGCACGCCCGCTGCCCCGGCGTTCCTCCCTCGCCGCAACGGTACTGGGTGAGCTGCGCCGGCGCCGCGGGCGACGGTGCCGCCGCGGCCCGGGTGGTGGCATCCGCCGAGGGCGCGGCCTCCACGCGCGTCATGCGCAGGTTGCGCACGCGCACCCCCGTGGGCGTCCCCTTCTCGTAGCGGAAGACGGTGCTGGCGTCCGTATCCACCGCGTACTCGCGCGCCCTGATCTGCACACACCTCCCTTCCGCCGTCTCCACTCCCGCGCTCCCCGCCACCACCACGTCGTAGGTAAGCTCCACGTCGTACGGGTTGCCGTTGCCGATGACGAGGCGACCCCCGGTCGTGGCCGCATCGGTGTCCACGCGCGCGTGGAACGATACGCCGTTCTGGCGGAAGAGCGGGGCGAACGCGTCCAGGTGCGGCGGCTCCGCGCGCGAGTTGGGGGTGCACACTCCCTGCGCCGCCGCGGGAAGCACGCCCACGCAGGCCCCCAGCGCGAGGAAGAGCCGCAGCAGGAAACGGCGGGACTCACCCGGAGGCACAGAGACACGGAGGAGTCTCACGACGGCCAGCTCAGCGTGTCGCCCACGAGGGTCCCGCTGCGCTGAAGCGTGCCGGCGGGGAGCTCCAGGGCGTAGCGGGCGGCGTGCAGCCGGGTGCGGGCGCGGGGGGGGCAGCCCGGG
>DASVSA010000290.1:0-6665 GCA_036388335.1 Longimicrobium sp.
CCCCCCCCCCCCCCGCCCCGTTGCCTTCCGCCCCGAATCCCGCTATTATCAAGGCTTTCGATCGTCCGGGGCAAGCGGCGATCGGCGTACCCCGAACTGAGAGCGGGTGCAACATGAAGGCCGACATCCATCCGAACTACAAGGCCACCCAGGTGCGCTGCGCCTGTGGCAACACGTTTGAGACGCGTTCCACCACCGACGAGATCGCCGTGGAAGTGTGCTCGGCCTGCCATCCGTACTTCACGGGCAAGCAGAAGCTGATGGACACGGCCGGGCGCATCGAGCGCTTCCGGCAGCGTTACGCGGGCGGCGAGGCCAAGTAAGCCAGGCCCGCGCAGGAAAGGGAGAGCCGGGGTCAGTAGCCCCGGCTCTCCGAGTATCTGGACCACAACAGCACCGCCCGCGCGAGTGCCAGGATCACCCAAGCACCCGCGAAGACCGCACCATGGACGACCGCCTCCAAGAAGTAGAGCGCCGCTACCGGGACCTCTCCGACCAGCTGGCCGACCCCGCCATCCACGCGGACCCCAAGCGGCTCCGCGACCTTTCGCGCGAGCACGCGCAGCTCACGCAGACGGTGGAGACCGCCGCGAAGCTGCGTAAGGCCGAGGCGGACCTGGAAGGCGCCCGCGCCCTGCTGGAAGAGAGCGACGACCCCGAGATGTCCGCCATGGCCCGCGCCGAAGTGGCCGAGCTGGAGACAGAGACGGAGCGCCTCGCCGCCGAGGTGCGCCGCCTCCTGATCCCGCGCGACCCGCTGGACGACCGCGACGCCGTGGTGGAAGTGCGCGCCGGCACCGGGGGCGACGAGGCGGCGCTCTTCGCGGGCGAGCTCTTTCGCATGTACCAGCGCTACGCCGACCGCCGCGGGTGGAAGATCGAGGTGCTCTCCGCGTCCGAAGGGGGCTCCGGCGGGTACAAGGAAGCCATCTTCGTGGTGCGCGGCTCCAACGCGTACGGCGACCTGCGCTACGAGAGCGGAGTGCACCGCGTGCAGCGGGTGCCCGCCACCGAGAACCAGGGGCGGATCCACACGTCGGCGGCCACCGTGGCCGTGCTTCCCGAGGCGGAAGAGGTGGACGTGCACATCAACGCCAACGAGCTCAAGATCGACGTCTACCGCTCCTCCGGCCCCGGCGGGCAGTCGGTGAACACCACGGACTCGGCCGTGAGGATCACCCACCTCCCCACGGGGCTGGTGGTGACGTGCCAGGACGAGAAGAGCCAGCACAAGAACAAGGACAAGGCGATGGGCGTCCTCCGCTCGCGCCTGCTGGACATGCGCGTGGCCGAGCAGGAGAGCGAGCGCGCCCGCGAGCGCAAGACGCAGGTGGGCACCGGCGACCGCTCGGCCAAGATCCGCACCTACAACTTCCCCCAGAGCCGCGTCACCGACCATCGCATCGGCTACACCACTCACGCCCTCCAGCAGCTGCTGGACGGCGACGTGGCGGAGCTGCTGGAGAACCTGAAGCTCGCCTCCCAGAGCGAACGCGCCGCGTGACCCGCGTCTGGACGGTGATGGAACTTCTGCGGTGGACCGCGGAGTATCTCGGGGAGAAGGGCTTCCACAACGCGCGGCTCAACGGCGAGCTGCTCCTGTCGGGAGTGCTGGGCGTAAAGCGGCTCGACCTTTACCTGCAGTTCGACCGGCCCCTGCGCCCCGAAGAGCTGGCCGAGTTCAAGAGCCGGCTGCTGAGGCGTGCGAAGCGGGAGCCGTTGCAGTACATTGAGGGCGAAGCCCACTTTCGAGAGCTGCGCCTGCGCGTGGACCCCCGCGTGCTGATCCCGCGCCCCGAGACGGAGCAGCTCGTCCAGCATGTGCTGGACTGGGCCGCCGCGCGCCCCGGCCTGGCCGCGGCGGACGTGGGGACGGGCTCCGGCGCCATCGCGCTGGCCCTGGCCAAGGAAGGGACTTTCGATCGCGTGGTGGCCACGGACGTGGAGCCCGGCGCTCTTGAAGCCGCCCGCGCCAACCACGCGCACGCCGCCCCCGCCGCCCCGGTGGAGTTCCGCCTGGGCCCTGGCGTGGCCCCGCTGCGCGGCGAGCGCTTCGACGTCCTCGTCTCCAACCCTCCCTACATCGGCACCGGCGAGCGCGAATCGCTCGACGTGGAGGTGCGCGACTGGGAGCCCGCCTCCGCGCTCTTCGCGGGGGCCGACGGGCTGGACGTGATCCGCGAGCTGGTGGCCGGCGCGCCGGCGGTGCTCCGCCCGGGCGGGCTGCTGGCGCTGGAGATCGGCGAAGGGCAGGGCGCGGCCGTGGCCGGGCTGGTGGGCGCGTGCGGGGCGTTCGGCCCCGCGCGCGTGGAGAAGGACCTCGCAGGGCGCGACCGGATCGTCCTGGCGGAGCTGGAAACTTCAACGGACTAGGGACCGGATGGAAATGATCTGGGAGAAGGCGCGCGAAGTGGGCCGCCTGGTTGCGCAGAGCGACGAGTACAAGGCGTTCAAGCGCGCCAACACGCAGATGGCCGACGACCGCAACCTCGTCACCCGCCTCAACCGCCTCAACGAGCTGCAGGTGAGCTTCCAGCGCTCCGTGGAGCAGGGGAACGAGCCGCCCATCGAGGAGCAGGAAGAGTTCGAGCGCCTCGCCACCGAGGTGCAGACCTCGTCCGTGTACCAGGGGTACGCGTCGGCGCAGGCCAACTTCGACCGACTGATGGTCCGCATCCAGGAAGAGATCGCGAAGGGCGTCGAGGCCGGGGAGCAGAGCCGGATCATCCTCCCGTCCTGAGCACCACCGCCGCATGAAGCTCCAGCCCAGCGCGTGGCGTCCCCTCATCGCGCCGCTCATCGAGCGGCCGATGGGCGCGCTCGGCCGCATGGGGGTGAACCCCAACGTGGTCACCACCCTCGGGTTCCTGGTCACCGTGTCGGCCGGGCTCTCCTTCTTTCTGGGGAACATCCGCACGGGCGGGGCGCTGGTGCTGCTGGGCGGCCTGCTGGACATGGTGGACGGCGCCATCGCGCGCGCCGCCAACCTGTCCACCAAGTTCGGCTCGTTCTACGACTCCACGCTGGACCGCGCCTCCGAGGTGGTGGTCCTCATCGGCGTGATGTCGCTTTACCTCGGCACCGGCCGCAACATCGGCGAGCCGTGGATGGTATACCTGGTGGTGCTCGCCCTCGCCGGCTCGCTGATGGTGTCGTACACGCGGGCCCGCGCCGAGGGGCTGGGGATCGACTGCAAGGTGGGGCTGATGCAGCGCGCCGAGCGGATCATCCTGCTGGGCGGCTCCACCCTCCTCTTCGGGTCGTGGCGCCAGGGCATCGTCCTCACCTGCGTGATCTGGGCGATGGCGGTGCTCACCAACGCCACGGCGATGTACCGGATCTACTGGGTGTACCGTCACCTCCAAACGCCGGCGCCGCCCGCCTCCACGCGGCCGCGCCGGGCTTCCACCCCCGCCAACAGGTAGCGCATGCGCACCGAACAGTATACGCCGCGCCCCGCCGAGGGGCGCCTGGGCATCCTCCTCCCCGGCCTCGGGGCGGTCTCCACCACCCTGATCGCCGGCGTGGAGCTCGCGCGCCGCGGCCTGGGGCGCCCCATCGGCTCCGTCACGCAGATGGGCACCATCCGCCTGGGGAAGCGCACCGAGGGCCGCCACCCGCTGATCAAGGACTTCGTCCCGCTCTCCGGGCTGGAGGACATCGTCTTCGGCGCGTGGGACCCGTTCCCGCAGGACGCCTACGAGAGCGCGCTCAACGCCGGCGTGCTCAACAAGTGGGAGCACATCGAGCCCATCAAGGACTTCCTCCAGTCGATCAAGCCGATGCCGGCCGCCTTCGACCAGCGCTACGTCAAGAAGCTGGAGGGGATCAACGTCAAGCCGGGCAAGAGCAAGCGCGCCTGGGCCGAAGCGCTGCGCGAGGACATCCGCCGCTTCAAGGAAGAGAAGGGGTGCGACCGGCTGGTGATGGTGTGGTGCGGCTCCACCGAGGTGTTCATCAAGGCCGGTGAGATCCACCAGAGCCTCGAAGCCTTCGAACGGGCCATCGACGAGGACCACGACCAGGTGGCGCCCTCGATGCTGTACGCGTACGCGGCGCTGATGGAAGGCGTCCCCTACGCCAACGGCGCTCCCAACCTGTCGGTGGACTTCCCGGCGATGGTGGAGCTGGCGCAGAAGAACGGCGTGCCCGTGGCCGGCAAGGACTTCAAGACGGGGCAGACGCTCATCAAGACGGTCCTGTCGCCCATGCTCAAGGCGCGCATGCTGGGGCTGGACGGCTGGTTCTCCACCAACATCCTGGGGAACCGCGACGGCGAGGTGCTGGACGATCCCGAGTCGTTCAAGACCAAGGAAGAGAGCAAGCTGTCGGTGCTGGAGCACATCCTTCAGCCGGACCTGTACCCCGAGCTGTACCGCAACTTCTACCACAAGGTGCGGATCAACTACTACCCTCCCCGCGGCGACGCCAAGGAAGGGTGGGACAACATCGACATCCGCGGGTGGCTGGACTACCCGATGCAGATCAAGGTGGATTTCCTCTGCCGCGACAGCATCCTTGCCGCCCCCATCGTGCTCGACCTGGCGCTCTTCCTGGACCTGGCCTCGCGCAGCTCGCTGAGCGGCATCCAGGAGTGGCTCTCCTTCTACCTGAAGAGCCCCATGACCGCCGAGGGCCTGTACCCGGAGCACGACCTGTTCATCCAGCAGATGAAGCTGAAGAACACGCTCCGCTGGCTCATGGGCGAGGAGCAGATCACGCACCTGGGCCTCGAGTACTACCTCGACAACGTGCAGGAGCTCGCCGCGGTCTAACCGCCTGATCTCACACAGAGACACAGAGGCACAGAGACGACTTCATCTCTGTGCCTCTGTGTCTCTGTGTGAGACTGCTGTCTCCAGCGCGTCGTCGAGGGCCCAGCGGAGGCTGTCGAGGAGGCCGTCTCGCGTGTCGGATTGGGAGTTGACGGCCGGGATCTCGCTGACCCAGCCGACCCACCAGCTCTCGCACTGCAGGAGGACCAGCGTGAAATGGCCCTGCATTCGTCGCTCCGGGACGTTGGGGTGTTCCGCGCAGCTCTCCCTATATAGATACCCCGGATCCGCGTCAGCGTCCCCGGAACGCCGGCTCCACCGGGCGGCCCACCCAGTTGTCGGGGCGGGTGACGCCCAGGAGCCAGAGGGCGGTGGCGGCGCTGTCCATGGTGCTCACGGGGGCGGTGATCTCGCCGGGGGTGACGCCGCGGCCCCAGGCGATCCAGGGGATGTTCATGTCCACATCCTGCTCGGTGCCGTGGTCGCGGCCATGGCCGCCATGGTCGGCGGTGACGATGACGACCACGTCGCCGTCGTAGGCGCGGCGGGCGGCGGCGGCGATGCGGGCGACGGCGGCGTCGGCGCGGCGCACGGCGAAGCGGTAAGGGGCGCTCATCCAGCCCATGGAGTGGCCGGCGATGTCGGGGTCGATCAGGTGGACGAAGACGAAGTCCGGCTTGCGGTGGCCCAGGTAGTCCTGCACCTCCTGCGTGATGCGCGGCGCGGACCAGAGGTCGCTTCCGGAGGGCGCCATGCGGAACTGCGGGGCGCCGCGGCGCAGGAGGTGGCGGAACTTGGCCTTGCCAAAGAACCCCGCCGTCGTCTTGCCCGCCGCCTGCGCCACGTCGAACACCGTGGGGACTTCCACCGCACCCGTGCTCCCCACCCGCTCGTAGTTCCAGGTGATCCCGTGCACCGCGGGCGGCACCCCGGTCAGCATGGAGGTGTGCGACGGGAGCGTGCGGCTGGGGACGATGGTGCGCGCCCTGAGCGTGTAGGCGCCCTCGCGCAACATGCGCTGCAGGTTGCGCGCGCCGGCGGCCTCGATGGCGTCGGGACGCAGGCCGTCGATGGAGATCAGCACGACGTGGGTGGCCTGCGCGGCGGCGAGGGCCGGAACGAAGGCGGCGAGAAGCAGAACGACGAAGAAGGAACGGCGGTGGACCACGGGCACCTCTCGTGAGGGGAACTGGAATCCGCTGCGGTGTACCCGGATAGGGCGGCAGCGGTCCCGGGTGAATCTTTCTGGACTCGGCGTCGTATCAAGCCCTATACCTCCCGGGAGCCAGCCCGGGACGCGGATATGAGCGGCGGAACGGAGCGCAGCATGACCTGTCAGATGTGCGGAGCGCGGGTCCCCGAGGGGCGCGCTTCCTGTGCGCAGTGCGGTGCCGTGGTGGGACGGATGCCGGGGATGACCCTGGCCGCGCCCAACGCGTCGCTGGGGCTGGACACCGTGCGCGTCTGTCCGCGCTGCGGGTTCCACGGCACCAGCGTGTCGTACTTCGCCACGGGTGCCCACCTCCTCGTCCTCCTGGGCCTCACGGTGTTCACCAGCGGCATCGGCGCGATCATCTACCTGCTGCTGCGCGGCGGCGAGCGGATCTGCCCCCAGTGCGGGCTGAAGTGGGGGCGCGGCGGGTACCTGGCGCCCGTGTCCCCCAACGGCGCGCGCGCCATGGAGATGGCGCCGGAGCTGGGCTCCGACGGGAAGTGGAAGCGCCGGGGCGCGTGGGTGCTGTGGGCCATCGCCGCCTTCTTCCTGATGGTGGGCATGGCCGAGGCGGAGGCGGTCCTCTTCGGGTTCTCGCTGATGGCGGGCGCGGGCGGGTTCCTGCTTCACCGCTCCGGCAACGAAGCCCGCGAGCGCCGCCGTGAGGCCCTCCTGCA
>DASVSA010000291.1:0-7283 GCA_036388335.1 Longimicrobium sp.
CACCGCATCGAGCAGCAGCCGTGGACCACGTGGACGGGAGACAAGCGCGTCTACTCGTCGTGGCGCGAGATGGAGGCGGAGCTCGCGTCCATCCTGGGCGGCGTGCGGCGTCTGGCGATGGAGTACACGCCGGGCGACGCCGTGCCCGTGGTGGACCGCGTGCCGGCCGGCGTGGTGGAGATGGTGCGCGCCGCCGGGGCCGAGCCTGAAGGGTCGGGCGACCTGATCTCCTTCTTCACCGCCCGCTGGTCCGCCGAGGGCGAGGCCAGCCACCGCCGCGCCTCCGCCGCCGTCCGCGACACGGCGCACGCCGCCTTCGGGCGCATCGCCGCCGCCATCCGCGCGGGGGAGCGCACGAGCGAGTGGGAGATCCGCCAGTGGGTACAGGGCGAGCTCCTCCGCCGCGGGCTCAACGTGGGCGGCGACACCATCGTGGCCGTCAACGCGAATGCCGCCAACGCCCACTACGCGCCTTCCGCCGACCACCACGCCGAGATCCGCGCGGGCGACCTGGTGCTGATCGACCTGTGGGGGAAGGAGAACGACGACGCCATCTACGCGGACCAGACGTGGATGGCCTTCGTGGGGGACACCATCCCCGAGCGGCTGGAGGAGATGTTCGGCGTGCTGGTGGAGGCGCGCGAGGCGGCGTGCGCGGCGGTGATCGACCGCTTCGCCGCCGGCAACGCGGTGGCCGGCTACGAGGTGGACGACGTGGCGCGGGGGATCATCGAGGCGCGGGGCTTCGGCGGCCACGTGATCCACCGCACGGGGCACTCCATCGACCGCGAGCTGCATGGCTCCGGCCCCAACATCGACAACCTGGAGACGCGCGACACGCGCACGCTCATCCCGGGCGTCGGCTTCTCGGTGGAGCCGGGGATCTACCTGCCGGGCGACGTCGGCTTCCGCTCGGAGGTCAACATGTTCATCGGCGCCGACGGCCCCGAGGTGACCACCGACCGCCCGCAGCGGGGCCTGTACGCGCTGCTGCGCGACGATCTCTTCGCTGGATGACCGACCCCGACGTGCTGCCGATCGACGCCGCCCGCACCGCGCGGGGGATCTCGCTGCTGGGCGTGGTTCCGCTCGACGGCGGCGTGGTGCCGGAGTGGGAGCCGGCCGAGCCGCGGCTGGGAGTGCGGCTGGTGGGGCACCAGGACGTGGCCGCCATCATCTGCACCGCTCCCCCCGCCGGCGCCGACTCGGACCCGCTGCACGTGACGGCGCGCCACTGGGAGGTGCACCGCGCGCTGCTGCAGGGCGACGTCGTTCCCGCGCCGCCGGGCGTCGTCTTCCCGGGCGAGGAGGAGGTTCAGCGCTTCCTGGAGGAGGCGTACCCCACGCTGCGCAACGCGCTGGCCCGGGTCGCCGGGCGCTGGGAGTTCCGCCTCCACGTGGACGTGGTGGACCAGGCCTTCCCCCACGCCAAGGCGCTGGACCTGGCCACGCACATCTACGCCGAGCTGCGCCGCCTGGCCGGCGCCGCCATCCCGGCCCCCGCCACGGAGACGCGCGTGCTGAGCGCCGCCTTCCTGGTGCCGCGCGCCGCCTCCGCCGCCTTCCGCGACCGGGTGGAGCACCTTTCGCAGCTCAACCCCGCGTTGGAGCTGGATTTGACGGGGCCTTGGCCGGCGTATGATTTCGTGCAGATGATGGGGTGAGGAACGGGGAACGGGGAACGGGGAACGGGGAACGGGGAACGGGGAACGGGAAGAGCCGGACGGTTTCGGGGGCGCTGAGAGGCCCCCGCCCCCCGACCCCCTCCCCCGCATGCGGGGGAGGGGGCGATTTCCACACGGCCGCGCGATGTGGCGGGGCGTGCCGGGGCGCGGCACCGTTTGGACCACGGCGTTGCGATGTAGGGGCGTGATTTATCACGCCCGTGCCTTCGGCGCGGGACGCGACGCAGACGGACACGGCATGATCCAGGTAGGGGCGGCCCCGTGTGGCCGCCCGTCCTTTCGGGGCAGCAAACACACGGGGTGGCGATGAAGCTCGACTTCCAGATCCTGGACCTGCGGACGAAGCACGCGTTCAACATCGCGCGGATGAAGGACCCGCCCGCGCGCCGCACGGTGTGGGTGCGCGTTACTGATAACGACGGCGTGGAGGGGTGGGGTGAGGCGCCGGCGACTCCGTTTTACGGGGAGACGGCGGATACGGTCGCTGCCGTGCTTCCGGGGCTGGCGGGGGTGCTGGAGGACGCGGGGCAGGGCGATCCGTTCGCGCTGGAGCGCATCGAGGCGGCGCTGGCGATGCACATCGGGCGGAACCCGGCGGCGCGGGTGGCGGTCTCGGCGGCGCTCCACGACCTGGTGGGGAAGCGGCTCGGGGTGCCCGTGTGGAAGCTGTGGGGGCTGGACCCGGCCGCGGCGCCCAAGTCGTCGTTCACCATCGGCATCGACGAGCTGGAGGTGATGCGGCAGAAGGTGCGCGAGGCCGCGTCGTACCCCATCCTCAAGATCAAGGTCGGCACCCCGCGCGACGCCGAGATCCTGCGGATGATCCGCGACGAGGCGCCCGAGAAGACGCTGTACGTGGACGCCAACACCGGGTGGACCACCAAGGAGGCCATCCGCCTGATCCCCATGCTGGAGGAATTCGGCGTCTCCTTCGTGGAGCAGCCGGTGGCCAAGGGCGACCTGGCGGGCCTGCGCATGGTCCGCGAGCACTCGCGCCTCCCCGTGGTGGCGGACGAGAGCTGCGAGGTCGCCGCGGACGTGGCGAAGCTGGCAGGCGTGGTGGATTGCGTGAACATCAAGCTCGCCAAGTGCGGCTCCCTGCGCGAAGCGCTGCGCATCGTCCACGCGGCGCGCGCGCACGGGATGCAGGTGATGCTCGGCTGCATGATCGAGTCGACGCTGGGCATCGCCGCGGCCGTGCAGTTGACACCCCTGGTAGACTTCGTGGACCTGGACGGCGCCGCCCTCCTCGCGAACGACCCCTTCGAGGGGCCCGGGATCGAGGCGGATGGGAGCCTCAGGTTCAACTCTGCCCCCGGACTCGGGGTCAAACGCGGAGAAGAGGAGTGATCCCCTCTCTGTGCCTCTGTGCCCCTGTGTGAGATCGCCGTTTGTTCGTCGAAGTCGCTCTCCCGCTACCGCTTCCGCGCACCTTCACCTACCGGGTGCCGGACGAGCTGCGCCCGGCCGCACGGCCGGGCGCGCGCGTTCTCGTGCCCTTTGGCAGCAAGGAGAAGATCGGCTGGATCGACCGCGTGGTCACCGGTGAGCCCGCTGGGAAGGTGGAGAAGATCAAGGCGATCACCGGCGTGCTGGACGAGGCGCCGAGCGCCACGCCCGTCATCCTCAAGCTCTCGCGCTGGATCGCTGACTACTACCTGGCGCCCCTGGGCCAGGTGCTGCGCACGGCGCTCCCCGCCGGGCTGACCGAGTCGACCACCGACTACGTGGTGCTCGCCGAGGGCGCGGTGGTCGACGAGGAGAGCCTGTCGCCGCAGGAGACGAAGCTTGTCGGGTGGCTGCAGAGCCGCGAGGGGGCGCAGCCGGTGGCGCGGCTGCGGCGGGAGATGGGGGATCGCGCGTGGTGGCCCGTCATCCGCCGCCTTACCGATGCCGGCATCGTGCAGGTGGTGAGCGAGGGCCCGCGCACGGCGCCGCCCGTCCGTACGCGCCGCGTGGTGCGCATCGTCCGCCACGTACCCTCGCTGCTGGAGCGAGAGGAGCTGTTCGCGCGCGCAAAGCGCCAGCGCGAGGCGTACGAGATGCTGGAGGCGATGGGCGGCCAGGCGGAGCTCAGCCACCTCACGGGGACGCTGGGCTTCTCCAGCGCCATCGTGAAGGGGCTCGTGGAGAAGGGGCTCGCGTCCGTCACCGAGGAGGAGGTGTCGCGCGATCCGTACGCCAACATCGAGGTCGGCGCCGCGCCCAAGCTGCGCCCCACGCCGCAGCAGGCCGAGATCATCCGCCGCCTCTCCGAAGCGTCGCGCACCCCCGATCCCGGCACCTTCCTCCTGCGCGGCGTCACCGGCTCGGGGAAGACGCTGGTGTACATCGAGCTGCTGCGCGAAGTGGTGGAGCGGCAGGGAAAGACGGCCATCGTCCTCGTTCCCGAGATCGCGCTCACGCCGCAGACGGTGGGGCGCTTCAAAGCCGTGTTCGGCGACCGCGTGGCCGTGCTCCACTCGGCCCTCTCCGACGGGGAGCGGTACGACGAGTGGCGCTCGCTGCGCGCGGGCGAGAAGCAGATCGTGGTGGGCGCGCGCTCGGCGGTGTTCGCGCCGCTGGCCAACCTGGGCGCCATCGTGGTGGACGAGGAGCACGAGAGCTCGTACAAACAGGCCGACGCGCCGCGCTACCACGCCCGCGAAGTCGCGGTGGTCCGCGCGCGGCTGGAGGGCGCCGTCTGCCTGCTGGGCTCCGCCACGCCCGCGCTGGAAAGCTGGACCAACGCGCAGTCCGGCAAGTACACGCTGGTGGAGCTTCCCGAGCGCGTGGGCGGGCAGCCGCTCCCGCCCATCCGCATCGTCGATCTGCGCAAGGAGAGGAAGCGGCAGAAGGAGACGGCGGGGCCACTGCAGAAGGCGGACATGGGCCCCATCATCCTCTCCGACGTGCTGGTGGATGCCGTGCACGCGCGGATGCGGCTGGGCGAGCAGACGATCCTGCTGCTCAACCGGCGCGGGTACGCCAGCTTCGTGCAGTGCCGCGACTGCGGATTCGTGTGGCACTGCCCCAACTGCAACGTGTCGCTGACCTTCCACCGGCGCCGCGGGCTCCTCACCTGCCACTACTGCCTTCACGAGGAGCCGTCGCCCAAGTCGTGCACGGCGTGCGGCTCCGCCGACCTCAGCTTCCGCGGCGTGGGGACGGAGCAGGTGGAGCGCTCGGTGGGCGAGGCGTTCCCGTCGGCGCGAATCGCGCGCATGGACGTGGACACCACGGGCGGCAAGTGGGCGCACCACGACATCCTGGGGCGCGTGGAGCGCGGCGAAGTGGACATCCTCCTCGGCACCCAGATGATCGCCAAGGGGCTGGACTTCCCCAACGTCACCCTGGTGGGCGTCATCAACGCGGACGTGGGGATCAACCTCCCGGACTTCCGCGCCACGGAACGCACCTTTCAGCTCCTGACGCAGGTGGCGGGGCGCGCGGGGCGTGGCCCCAAGGGCGGGGAAGTGTTCATCCAGACCGCCCTCCCCAGCCACTACGCCGTGGAGAGCGCCACCGAGCACGACTTCGTGGGCTTCGCGGCGCGCGAGCTGGAGGCGCGCCGCGAGCCCACCTATCCCCCCCACTCGCGCCTGGTGAACGTCGTCCTGAGCGGCCTGGAGGAGCCCGCCACCCAGGAGCTCGCCGTCAACGCCTCCGAGTGGCTCGCCGGCCTGCTGTCCTCACGTGGCCTCAAGGAAGTCGCGCTGGTCGGCCCCGCCCCGTGCCCCATCGACCGCATCCGCAACCGCTGGCGCTGGCACTTCCTCCTGCGCTCCGAGAACTCCAAGCTCCTGGGCGAAGTCGCTCGCTACTTCTACGAGCGCTTCGATCCACCGAAGAGCAAGGCCGATCTACGCATCGCGCTGGATCGGGATCCCGTCGCACTGCTTTGAGGGGCCCTCACCCGGCAGCTTACAGCTGCCACCCTCTCCCACAAACAGCGTGGGAGAGGGGACTACTTCGGATGCGGCGAGCCGGGTGCGGCGCCGTTTTCTCGGTACAGCAACAGCGGGGCTCACACAGCGGCACAGAGTCACAGAGTCACAGAGAGGTCTCGGCCGTAAACGCACGCGAAGTAGTCCCCTCTCCCAGGGCAGTTACTGGGAGAGGGTGGCGGCTATCAGGCCGCCGGGTGAGGGCCACCAGCACAGAGGCACAGAGATGAATTCGTCTGTGTGCCTCTGTGTGAGCCTGCTTTTTAGCGCACCCCGGCCAGCGTCAGCACCAGGAGCAGGGCCCACTGAGTGCCCTTCTCGCTTCCCGCGGAGTCCCAGCTCTCGGCCAGCGAGTGCGCACCCTGGCCGGTGCCGCCCGCGTCGATGGTGAGCGAGGGGATGCCCATGGAGATGGGGATGTTGGCGTCGGTGCTGGAGGGGGTGGCGGTGGGGGTGAAGCCCAGGCGCTCGCCGGCGGCGCGCGCGGCGCGGACGATGGGGGCGTCGGCGGGCTGGGTGCCGGCGGGGCGGATGCCGGTGCTCTGCACCTCCACGGTCACGCGCGCGGTACTGGCGGGCCAGCGGGCGTTCTCGTCGGCGGCGGCCTGGCGGACGGCGGCCTGGAAGCGGGCGTCCAGCGAGTCCAGCGCGGCGGGGTTCACGGAGCGCATGTCCACCAGCATGCTCGCCTCGCCCGCGATGGCGTTCACGGAGGTGCCACCCTGCACCACGCCCACGCTGAAGGTGACGCGCGGGTCGGCCGGGACCTGGAAGTCGGCGATGCGGGCGATGGCGCGGCCGAGGGCGTGGGTCGGGTTCGGCATCCCGAAGTCGCCGTAGCTGTGGCCGCCGGGGCCCCTGAAGGCCACCCGGTAGCGATGGCTCCCCACCGCGTCCTTGGTCATCGTGTAGCCGGTGCCATCGACCGAGATGAAGTGTGTGACGCGGCCGCGCAGCTCCTTCTCGAACAGGTGGCGCACGCCACGCAGGTTGCCGGCGCCCTCCTCGCCCACGGTGCCCACGAACAGCACGGTGCCGCGCGTGCGGATCTGCGCGTGCTCCATCGCCCGCGCCACGGCGAGGACCACCGCCAGCCCGCGGCAGTCGTCGCCGATGCCGGGGCCGCGCAGCAGCGTTCCCTCGCGGCGGACGCGCACGTCCGTCCCTTCCGGGAACACGGTGTCCAGGTGCCCGGAGATGACGATCACCGGCTGCCCCGGCTCGCCGGGGCGCTCGCCGATCACGTTCCCCACGGAGTCGATGCGCACGTTGCGCAGCCCCAGCGCCTCCATCCGGCGGCGATAGTCGGCCGCGCGGCGCGCCTCCTTGAACGGCGGCGCCTCGATCTCGCAGAGGGCGATCTGCTCCTCGATGCTCTGCGGCTCGGTGCGCGCCGCGAAGGCGAGCGCCTCGCGCACCTTGGGCCCATCGGGCACCTGCGCGGCCAGCGGAGTCGCGACGAGTGCGGCGGCGAGTACGGCGTGCAGCGTCGGGCGCATGGGGATTTCGATTCGGGGGATCGGGGCGCGGCCGGGCGATCGGGCATGATCGGGATCGCTCAACCTATCGCCGGAATCCGTCTCGTGCAGCCCCGCGGTTGGCGGGGCGTGATCGCCCGAAGGATGTGACGATGGCCGCGTCCGCGGACCGGCGACTGAGTCGCAGCAACGAC
>DASVSA010000292.1:0-14293 GCA_036388335.1 Longimicrobium sp.
TATGCATGCGGACGCACCAACGTCCAATTGCGGTGTAGAGATCCAAAGCAGCAGCGCGGGACGGAGCAGGTAAGCCGCCCCGCGCGGTCGTTTCTTCGCCACGCAGCGAGCACATGATCCAGCGAACGGAAGACCGGCGGCCGGCGGCGCGCCGGGTGGTCATCACCGGAATCGGGGCCATCACGCCCATCGGCACCGGGGTGGAAGGGCTGTGGGACGGGCTCAGGCGGCGCGAATCGGCGGTGCGGCGGATCAGCCGCTTCGATCCCTCCCCCTTCCGCTCCCACATCGCCGCGCAGGTCGACGACTTCGACCCCGAGACGTACATGGAGCGCAACCGCGCGCGGCGCATGGAGCGCTACGCGCAGTTCTCGGTCGCCGCTTCGCGCCAGGCGCTGGAAGACAGCGGGCTGGACGTGGCGGGAACGGATCCCGAGCGCGTGGGCGTGCAGATGGGGAGCGCGCTGGGCGGGGTGGCGTACGGCGAGACGCAGTTCACCAGCTACGTGGGCAAGGGCGTGCGCGGCGTGGACCCGATGCTGGCGCTGGCCGTGTTCAACGGCGCGGCGTCGTGCAACGTGGCCATCGAGTTCGGCTTCACGGGCCCCAACTCCACCAACGGGATGAGCTGCGCTTCGGGCGCCATCGCGGTGGGCGACGGGTGGCGGATGATCCGCGACGGCGAGGTGGAGGTGGTGGTCGCCGGCGGAGTGGAGGCGCCGCTGGCCCCGCTCTGCTACGGCGCCTTCGCCATCATCCGCGCCATGTCCACCCGCAACGACGACCCGGGGCGCGCCTCGCGGCCGTTCGACGCGGCGCGTGACGGCTTCGTGATGGGGGAGGGTGCGGCCGTGCTGGTGCTGGAGGAGCTGGAGCACGCGCGGGCACGCGGCGCGCGCATCTACGCGGAGGTGCTGGGCTTCGGCACCTCCAACGACGCTCATCACATGACCGCGCCCCGTCCCGACGGCGCGCAGGCCGCGCGGGCCATGCGCCGCGCCATGGAGCTGGGCGGCATCGGGCCGGAGGACGTGGACTGGGTGAACGCGCACGCCTCGTCCACCCCGCTCAACGACAGCACGGAGAGCCGGGTGATCCGCACCGTGCTGGGCGAGCACGCGGACCGGGTGCCGGTGAGCGGCACCAAGGGGTACCACGCGCACTGCCTGGGTGCCACGGGCACCATCGAGGCGGCCGTGAGCGCCCTGGCCATCCAGCGCGGCTGGATCCCGCCCACGCTCAACCTGGAGTCGCCCGGCGACGGCTGCGACCTGCCGTACGTCACGGGTGACGGGACGGAGGGCGCCGTGAGGCACGTGGTGTCCAACTCCTTTGGGTTCGGGGGGATCAACGCGGCGCTGGCTTTCGGGCCCGCGCCCGAGTGAGCGCATCCCCTTGCGCTCTCCGTGCACCTCACCGCAAGGGGGAGTGTAACGAAGGGGTTTACAAGCGGCTATTGACAACATAGATTCGCCGACTATGAAGGGACTTCCGCAGAGACAGCCCTAGAGGGCGTCACCAGAGAGCAGCGAGCCTCGAACACCAACGGGGACTCGCTGCTTTCGTTGTTTGAAAAGGGACGAGCCTACATGTTTCTAAGCTCCCGGGCACTCGACTCCTTCGACCAGTACCTGCACGACGTGGAGAAGTACCCGCTGATCGACGATCCAGCGGAAGAGCGTGCTCTCGCCCACCGCGCGCGCGCAGGCGACAAAGCCTCCGCCGAGCGGCTGGTAACCGCCAACCTGCGGTTCGTGATCTCGTACGTAAAGAAGTACCAGGGGCGCGGTCTCGGCCTCGCTGAGCTGGTGTGCATCGGCAACGAAGGTCTGCTCAAGGCCGTAAAGAAGTTCGATCCGGACAAGGGCGTGAAGTTCATCTCCTACGCCGTGTGGTGGATCCGCCAGACCGTTCTGCAGGCGCTGGCCGAGCAGACGCGCTCCGTGCGCATTCCGCTCAACCAGAACTCCAACCTGGTGCGCCTGTCGCGCGTGGACACGGCGCTCACCCAGACGCTGGGCCGCTCTCCCACCGACGAGGAGATCGCGGACGAGATGGCGGAGCCGGTGGACACCATCCGCGCGCTCCGGCGCGTGGCCGCCAGCGAGCTCTCGCTCGACGCCCCGCTCGACCGCGGCGACCGTGACAGCGCCTCCTTTGGCGAGCGCTTCGCGGGGAGCGAGTCGGACGAGATCGAGGAAGAGGTGGAGGCGCAGGCGCGCCGCGAGTTCCTTGAGAAGATGTTCGAGAAGTACCTCACGGAGCGCGAGCGCAAGATCCTTTACCTGTACTACGGGCTGGACGAGGGCGAGGAGCGCACGCTGGAGGAGATCGGGTCCCTGCTGGGCGTCACCCGCGAGCGCATCCGGCAGATCCGCAACCGGGCTTTCGAGAAGCTGCGCGAGAGTCCGGATGGGGCGGCGCTGGAAGGGTTCTGGGCGGTTTCCTAAAAGACGGGGCTCACACAGAGCCACAGAGGCACAGAGATGAAGTCGTCTCTGTGCCTCTGTGTCTTTGCGTGAGGCGAATTTCACAAACGATTGGGATGGAATGACATGAGCACTGTCGCTTCACGGTCTTTCGCGGACGCGGTCCGCGCGTCGTTCCCGGTTTTCGAGCGGCGCGTGGGCGGGAAGCCGATCGCTTTCTTCGACGGGCCGGGCGGAAGCCAGGTGCCGCGCGAGGTGGCGGACGCGGTGGCGCGGTACCTCACGATGCACAACGCCAACACGCACGGCCGCTTCCTCACCAGCGAGGAGACGGACGCGGCGATGACGGGGGCGCGCGAGGCGTTCGCGGACTTCCTGGGCGGCTCGCCCGGTGAGATCGTGTTCGGAGCCAACATGACCACGCTCACCTTCCACCTCTCGCGCTCGCTGGGGCGCGACCTGGGGCCGGGCGACGAGGTGGTGGTGACGGAGCTGGACCACCAGGCGAACCAGGCCCCCTGGCGCCGCATGGCCGAGGACCGCGGCGCCACCGTGCGCGCCGTGCCCTTCATCGCGGAGACGATGCAGCTGGACTACGAGGCGATGGAGCGCGCCATCGGGCCGCGCACGCGCCTGGTGGCGGTGGGCGGCGCGTCCAACGCCGTGGGCACCATCAACGATGTGCGGCGCGTGACCGACATGGCACGCGCGGTGGGGGCCATCAGCTTCGTGGACGCGGTGCACCTGGCCCCGCACCGGCGCATCGACGTGCAGGCGCTGGGGTGCGACTTCCTGGCCTGCTCCGCCTACAAGTTCTTCGGCCCGCACGTCGGCATCCTGTGGGGCCGCCGGGAGCTGCTGGAGCGCCTGACGCCCTACAAGGTCCCGCCCGCCTCCAACGACGCGCCCGAGCGCTGGGAGACGGGCACCCAGAACCACGAGGGCATCGTGGGCGCCGCGGCGGCGGTGGACTGGATCGCGGGCCTCGCCGGCGGGCCGGACCGCCGCACGGCCCTGGACCGCGCGTTCGAGCTGATCCACGAGCACGAGCGCGGCCTCTTCGACCGCATGGTCGCCGGGATCGAGGGCATCCCCGGCACCCGCATCTACGGCGTCCCCGCCGGCGCGCCGCGCACCCCCACGATCGGCTTCACCGTCCCCGGCGCGTCCCCGGACGAGGTCGCGCGCCGCCTGGGCGAAGAGGGCGTCTTCGTCTGGAACGGCAACTTCTACGCGACCACCGTCTGCGAGCGGCTCGCCCTGGACGACTGCGGCGGCCTCATCCGCGCCGGCCTCGCCCCCTACACGACCGAAGAAGACGTCGACCGCCTCATCCATGGTGTTCACCGGATAGTCACAGAGGCACAGCGATGAAGTCATCTCTGTGCCTCTGTGTCTCTGTGTGAGCCCCTTATCTCGTCCAGACGTTGTTGCTGCGATCCACGTCCGGGAACGACATCGTGGGATCGATCTCCACACGCACCACGGGCGATCCGGCGGCCAGCACCGTGACG
Source organism: Longimicrobium sp. (assembly GCA_036388335.1). GTDB lineage: Bacteria > Gemmatimonadota > Gemmatimonadetes > Longimicrobiales > Longimicrobiaceae > Longimicrobium. Next base: position 3,944 of record DASVSA010000292.1, read on the forward strand.
CGGGCGGTGCGCGCGCCGCTCAGCCAGGTTTCCACGGGCACCTCGCGGCGCTCGGTGGAGCCGTTCTGGCGCGTGATGAGGAGGCGGGTGGGCATGGGCGCGCTGCCGCGGTCCTCCACCGTGATGGTGGAGTTGCCGCCCTCGTCCACCACGCCCGCGACGGCCTGGTCCAGAGACCACGCCTCGGCGTACCAGGACGACCAGAACCAGTCCAGGTCGCGGCCGGCGCCCGCGTTGAAGGCGTTGAAGAAGTCCCAGGGCTTGGGGTGCTTGAAGGCCCAGGTACGCGCGTAGCCGCGGTAGGTGCGCAGGAAGGTCTCTTCGCCCAGCACGCCCCGCAGCGCATGGAGGAGCGTCGCCGGCTTGGTGTACGTGGCGAAGCCGCCCAGGTTGGGCTCCTGCAGATCCGTCCAGCGCAGGAGCTCGGGGTCACCCACGTTCCTCACGAAGCCCACGTACTGCTGCTGCTCCCGCAGGTGCGCGTTGGGGGCGCCGCGGAAGAAGTCGTTGTGCGCCTCGTTCTCGTTGAAGTTGGTGGTCCCCTCGTCCATCCACCCGTAGCGCCGCTCGTCCACCCCGATGATCATGGGGAACCACATGTGGCCGAGCTCGTGCGACGTCACGTTGTAGAGCGCCGTGTCGCCCTGCGCCGTGTACGGGCCGATCAGCGTCATCATGGGATACTCCATCCCGCCGCCCATGATGTCCTCGCCCTCCACCGCCGTCATGTGCGGGTAGGGGTACGGCACGCCCGTGAACTGCCCGTGGTGGGTGATGGACTGCTGCGAGTACTTCACGGAGTTGGCCCAGCGCGGCGCCGTGGAGCGCCAGAACGACTGGATCAGCGCGTAGTCCGTGCGCCCGTCGGCGCTGCGGTCGCCCACCGGGGTGCGCGCCGCGTCCCAGTTGGACTCGCGCGTCACGCTGAACGCCACGTCCCGCACGCTGTCTGCCCGGAAGGTCCACTGCAGGCGGCCGTTGGCGCCGCGCTGGGTGGCCTTCCCCGCCCCGAAGCTGGCAGCCGTCAGCACGTGCACCGTGGTGTCGCTCTGCGCCGCGCGCCGCCAGCGCTGGAGGACGTCGGCGGGGAGCACGGACTCGGCGTTGGCCAGCGTCCCCGTGCCCATCACCACCCAGCCCTCGGGGGCGTCGACGGTGTACTCGTAGCGCCCGTATCCCATGTAGAACTCGGCGCCGCCCAGGAAGGGATCGGTCTGCCACCCCACCACGTCGTCGTACACCGCCATCTGCGGGTACCAGTACGCGAGGTACAGCAGGTTGTCTCGGCTGTACCCCATGCGCGCGCCGGCCCCGGCCTGCGGCAGCTTGTAGCTCCAGTCCAGCTCCAGGCGCAGCGAGTCGCCCGGCAGCAGCGGGCTGGCGGGGCGGATGGCCATGCGCGTGAAGTCCACCGAGTAGCCCGCGCCGGAGCGCAGGTCCTCGGTGGCCTGCACCGTCTGCCCGCCGGCCGCCACCCGCGTGAAGCGGTAGCCGCCGGTTACCTCGGCGGGCTCGTTGCGCGGCGCCTCGGGCTGGTGGACGTTCTGCATGAGCTGCAGCCACACCACCCGCAGCGTGTCCGGCGAGCGGTTGTGGTAGGTGATCGTCTCGCTGCCGGTGAGCGTCTTCGCCGCCGCGTCCACGGTGGCGCGGATGCGGTAGTCGGCACGCTGCTGCGAGTAGCGCGGGCCGGGCGCGCCCGTGGTGGTGCGCGTGCCGCGGGCCACCGCGCGCTGGAACTCGCGCGGCACCATCACCGGGTTGGGAACCGGCCGCCGTACCGTGGCCGTCTGGGCGGGCTGCTGCGCGTGCGCCGCCGGGGCCGCGGCCGCGAGGGCGAGCAGCGCGCCTGCCAGCGTGGGGGACCAGCGCTTCATTCGGTCTTCCTCCGCGAAAGGGGTTCGGGCGCGAAACGTAGCGGCCCGCCTGGTTCCTGGAAAGCACGCCTCTTGCCCGGCGCTTTAGGAGAGCGTTAGCGTTCCGGCTCGCCCGTGCTCCACCCGTGCCCCGGTTCCATGAGACGCACCCTTTTCGCCGCTTCGCTCGCCGCGTTCGCCGCGCTCCCGGCCGCCGCCCAGCCCCCCCGCCAGACCGTGCTGGCCGAGCTGGACACGGCCGTGCGCGCCGTGGCCTCGCGCGGCTTCGCCCCGGACACGCGCGCCATCGGCCGCGAGTCCATGGTGGGCGAGCTCCCGCGCGACGGCTCCGTGCGCCTGGAGGTGACCCTCCGCGCCGGCCGCCGCTACCGCGTGGTCGCCGGCTGCGGCCCCGGCTGCGACGACCTGGACCTGCGCGCCCACGGAGCCGATGGCGACGTGCTGGACGAGGACACCGAGGCCGACGCCCGCCCCGTCCTCTCCTTCATCGCCGACACCACCGGCCCCCACCTCCTCTCCGTCACCATGGCCGGCTGCCGCACGGAATACTGCGCCTTCGGCATCCGGATCTTATCTCGATAGGAACCCGTTTCGCGCGGTGAATAGGAGCGGTCGCGAGCGTAACGAGCCACGCCTCGAACGGGCTCTCGGCCGCGCCTTGCCTGGGCGGGAGCGAGCGCCGTATTCGTACGTAGACCTTCCAGTTTACCTCTGCGTGCGCGCCATGCCCGTGCTTTGCCGGTTCCATGGGCTCGTGGTCTTCATGAACTACAACGACCATCCGCCTCCCCACTTCCACGCGCAACACGCCGACCACGAGGTGATCGTGGAGATTGCCATGGGAAACATCATCGGCACCTTCCCGCCGGGCGCTCGTCGCACGATCTTGAACTGGATGATCCGGCACAAGGCCGAGTTGCTCGACAGGTGGGACCGGGCTCGTAACCGTGAGCCACTCCCGCCCATTCCCGCGCTCCCCCGAGGTCCCATGTTCTTGCACGTCGATCGCGTGGCCCACCTGCGGGCCTACCAGCTTCGGCTGACGTTCAACGACGGAACGGAGAAGGAAGTCGATCTCGCGGGGGAGCTCTACGGTGAAGTGTTCGAGCCTCTGCGGGACCCGCGGATGTTCGGGCGCGTGGCGGTGAACAGGGAGACGGGGACGATCGAGTGGCCGAATGGCGCGGACTTCGCCCCTGAGTTCCTGTTCGAGCTCGGGACGCCGGTGGAGCAGCACGCCTAGTGCCTCCTCACACAAAGCCACAGAAACGACTTCATCTCTGTGGCTCCGTGTGAGCCGCTTTTACGCCTTTCGGATCGACTGCCAGGCGTAGAACACCGGGATCCCCAGCAGGATGATCCCGAAGCCGAACAGCGTCGACCCCGTCTCGCGGAAGGCCGCGTTGGCGAGCATGGCCACCGAGGCGATCAGGAAGACGATGGGGACGAACGGGTATCCCCAGGTGCGGTACGGGCGCTCCAGGTCGGGACGCGTGCGGCGCAGCCTGAACACGGCGAGCACCGCCAGCGCGTAGAAGGGCCAGATCCCCAGGATGAAGGCGTCGGCAAGCTGCTCGAAGTTGCGGAACGAGACGTAGCCGATCCCCAGGGCGGCCGCCATCACGATGGCCGCGAACGGCGTCTTGAAGCGCGGGTGCACCGCCGCGATCGGCTTGAAGAAGAGCCCGTCCTCCGCCATCGCGTAGAAGATGCGCGGCCCCGTCATCGTAGACCCGTTCAGCGCGCCAAAGGCCGAGAGCATCACCATGGCCGCGACGACGGAGGCGCCCGCCTGGCCGAAGATGGTCCGCGCCGCGTCCGCCGCCACCAGCGGCTTGCCCGGCATCTCGGCGGAGGGGAGGACGTACAGGTAGGCGGCGTTCACGATCAGGTAGATGACCACCACCGCGGCCGTCCCGCCCAGCAGCGCGCGCGGCAGGGTGCGCTCCGGGTCGCGGACCTCGCCGGCCATGAAGGTGAGGTCCGCCCAGCCGTCGTACGCCCACATCACCGCCACCAGCGCGATCCCGAAGCCGCCCCAGGTGGTGGGCGACCACAGGATGGGCTGCGCGAAGCTCCCGCCGGCGTAGTCGCCCAGCACGAACGCGGTCACGGCCAGACCCACCAGCGTGGCCGCCTTGGCCGCGGTGGATGCGTTCTGCACCAGCGCGCCGAAGCGCAGCGACACGATGTTGGCCGTGGCCAGCGTAACGATCGCGGAGGCGGCCACGATGCGCACCTGGCTGTCGCCCAGAGGCACGAAGGTGCGCAGGTACTCGGCGAAAAGCATGGCGATGCCGCCCAGCGCGGAAGGGCGGATGACGAGCATCTCCGTCCATCCGAAGAGGAAGGCGGGGAGCGGGCCGTACGCCTCGCGCAGGAACACGTAGATCCCGCCGGAGCGCGGGAAGAGCGCCGCGAGCTCCGCCAGCGTCAGCGCGCCGAAGAGGGCGATCATCGCCCCCACGATCCACAGCATCGCCATCGCCCCCACCGTGCCCACCTCGGCCGCGATGGTGCTGGGTACGCGGAAGATCCCGCTGCCGATGGTGGAGCCCACCAGCACCGCCACCGCGCTCCACAGCCCGAGCTGCCTCTGCAGCCGGTCCGTCCCCGGCCCTGGGTCGTTGTCCGGAAGCACCTCGCCGCGGGGAGCCTGGATGTCCATGCGATCTCGTGTGGGGGGGTGTGGATGGGGGTTGTCGTGCGAAGATAAGACGGAGCGGCGGATGGCGACAGCGGCGAACCGAAGTGCGTGAGTGCGTGAGTGCGTGAGTGCGTGAGTGCGTGAGTGCGTGAGTGCGCGGGGCTGCGGCGCGCTGACGGAGGCCCTCACCCCCGGCCCGATAACGGGCGCCCGATAACGGGAGAGGGGGCGCATCTTCTGTATCCGCGCGACGTGTACCCCTCCTGCCGCCCGCATCCCTGTAGGCGCGCGCGCCCGTGCGGTCTGCGCGCGACGAGAGGCGCGTCCGCCCCGATTCCTCGTAGGGCAGCGCCGTGTGGCTGGCCGTGCCCTGCGGCGCGCCCCTAACCCCTTTCCCGACCCAAGATCTGCCCCCTTTTCGTCGCCGGGGCCCAGTCTGACCGGGTGGGTGAGTGCGCATCTTGCTCATCCTCCCACGGGAACTCGCGCCTGACGGCTCCATCCGTTCGACACGCAGCCCTCCACCGCCAGGGAATACGCATGAAGGTCTGTGCATCGTACATCGCCGCCGCGGGTGCGGCGCTCATTGCGTCCGGATGCGATGGCGGTCCGTCGGGGCCTGAGACGGTGGCGCCGGGACTCGTGGTCGTGAGCGGCGCCGCGGGGCCGGATACCATCCAGACGGTCCGCGCCGAGCCGCTCGTCGTGCAGGTGGCGGACTCGGCGGGGCGGGTGCGGGCGGGTGTGGTGGTCAGGTTCGAGGCGGTTCCCGACCCCGTGTCCCGAGCTACCTGGCTGGACGTCGCCGGGGCGGAAACTCAGCCGTACCGCACGTCCGTGGACGCCACCACGGACGCCCGGGGGCGGGCGGAGGTCCGCGTGAGGTTCGGAGCCCTCGCGGGGAGCCACCCGCTGGCGATCACGGTGCCGGAGCTGGGCTACCGCGACACCGCCCGGTTCGCCGTCACGGCGGGGGCCGCCGTGCGCGTGGTCGCCGCGCCCGCGGACAGCGCGGTGTACGTGGGCCGCGGCTACACGCTGCGCGCCGCGACGGCGGACCGCTTCCTCAACCCCAGGACCGACCCCGTCACCTACGAGCTCGCCCGCGGCCCCGCCACCGTCAGCGGCGCGACGGTCACCGGCGTCTCCACCGGCCGGGCCGCGGTCGTAGCGCGCGCGGGGAGCTTCGCCGACACCAGCTACGTGAGCGTCGTACCGCCCGGCGTGCTGGCGGCACAGGCGTACGATCCGGGCAACGGCGGACCCATCGGGCTCGCGCTGCTGCAGATGGACGGCTCCGAGTACCGCATCATCGCCAGTGGGATCGACAACCGCGGGGTGCCCCACGGTCTCGACTGGTCCCCCGACGGGCGCGAGCTGGTGTTCACCCGCGAGAACCGCGTGCGGCTCCTCGTCCCCGGCGGCGGCGAGCGGACGCTGGCTGAGCTCAGCGCGCCCGTGGGAGGCGCCCGCTTCGCCCCGAACGGCGCCGCACTCTACCTGGGCGTCGGCCCCCGGGCGGGCACGGGCTCCTCGCTCTACCGGCTCAACGCCGACGGCACGGGGGCGATGCGCATCGGCGAGCCCGCCACCTCCGCGGGGGAGGAATTCAACCCCTCGCCGTCGCCGGACGGGCGCTCGCTGGCATACGTGAGCCTGCGCACGCCCTGCGGAGTGGAACGCTGCATCCGCGTGCTGGACCTGGCGACCGGCAGGGACACCAACTTCCGGGTGACGGGCCGGCACGCCGCGTGGTCCCCCACCGACGACCGCATCGCCATCGCCACCGAACGCTCCATCCTCCTGGTGCGCGCGGACGGCACCGGCACGCGCGTGCTCGCCGAGCGGATCCTCAACGTCACCTGGATGGACTGGAGCCCGGACGGCAGGTGGATCGTGGTGGGCTCGCACACGCAGCCCGTCACCCTGATCGACACCCAGAGCGGCGACGTGCTCCCCCTCGCCTTCCTCGCGAGCCACGGCGAAGCGGCGTGGAGGCCGTGAGGAAGAAGTGCGTGAGTGCGTGAGTGCGTTACCTCAATGCGCGGGCGGAGGTCTCGCTGGCGTCCGCGGAGGGCCCTCACCCCCCGTCCCCCTCTCCCATGAATGGGCGAGGGGGCGCATCCGCGGTGGTGGCTCGCGAGTCCGCCGCGTCGCGCCCGCAGCAGCGCGAAAACGTCGGTGCGCACCCACCGGGCACCGCGTCCCCCCCGAACCCCATCGTCGCTCCGACACAGAGGATGCGCCCCCCTCCCCCAAATTTGGGGGAGTGGGGGACGGGGGGGTGGGGGCCACCCGTCAGCGCGCCGCAGCCCCCCGCCCCGCCCGATCGCCGTCCACGCACTCGCGCACTTCCCCATGCTACGAAAATAGCACCCGACACGGAACCTCTCTGGCGCAGCGCCGTACCAACCGGCATCATGTGAGCAATCTCAGCACGATCAACACCGACCCGCGCAAGGAAGCACATGCTGACTCGGGCCCGCCCGGCCATCGCAGCCGGGATCTTCGCGCTTGCCGCACTCGCGCCCGCCGCGCCCGCACGGGCGCAGCAGACGCTCTCGGTGGAGCGCATCTTCGCCAGCCGCGACTTCCGCGTGCAGGGGCTCCCCGCCCTGCAGTGGATGCGCGACGGGCAGAGGTACTCGTACGTGCAGGCCGGCGCCAACGGCGCCACCGACCTGGTGGCGGAAGACGCGCGCACCGGTACCAAGACCCGCCTGGTAGACGGGTCGCGCCTCGTTCCCGCCGGCCAGCAGAAGCCCATCGAGATCGAGGACTACACCTGGACGCCCGACGAGCGCAAGCTGCTCATCTACACCAACTCGCAGCCGGTGTGGCGGGCCAACACCAAGGGCACGTACTACCTGTACGAGCTGGACTCGGGGCGCATCACCCCCGTGTCCACCCGGCCGGGGTGGCAGATGTTCGCCAAGCTGTCGCCGGACGGGCGCCGCGTGGGCTTCGTGCGCGACAACGACCTGTACGTCACCGACATGACGACGGGCCAGGAGACGCGCCTTACCAGCGACGGCAGCGACGCCATCATCAACGGCACCTTCGACTGGGTGTACGAGGAAGAGCTGGGGCTGCAGGACGGGTGGCGCTGGAGCCCGGACGGGGCGCGCATCGCCTTCTGGCGCCTGGACGCCAGCCGCCTGCGCAACTTCCACTGGCTGAACGACACGGACAGCGCCTACTCGCGCGTGGTCTCGCTGCGCTACCCCAAGGCCGGCTCCCCCAACTCCGTCGCCAGGATCGGCGTGGTGGAGGTGGCGGGCGGCGCGCCGCGCTTCGTGGACACGGGCAACGACCCCGAGGTGTACCTGGCGCGGATGGAGTGGGCCGAGTCGCCCAACGAGATCGTGATCCAGCGCCTCAACCGGCACCAGAACCGCCTGGAGGTGATGCTGGCCGACGCCCGCACGGGCGCAAGCCGCACCGTGTTCACCGACACGGACAGCGCGTGGGTGGAGGTGGACGACGACTTCCGCTGGATCAACGGCGGGCGTGAATTCCTCTTCTCCAGCGAGCGCGACGGCTTCAACCACCTGTACCTGGTGAGCCGCGACGGCCGCAACGTCCGCCAGGTCACCCGCGGCCGCTGGGACGTCACGGGCATCACGGCGGTGGACGAGCGCACCGGCACCGTGTACTTCGGCGCCCACGCTCCCCAGCCCGAGCAGACCCACCTGTACCGCGTGAAGCTGAACGGCACCGGGCAGCAGCAGATCACCCGCGAGCCGGGGAGCCACTCGGCGCGCATCGCCACCAACTCGCCCTACTTCATCAGCACGTACTCCAGCGCGGGCGTGCCGCCGGTCATCCGCCTGCAGAATACGGCCGACGGCGCCGTGGTGAGGACGCTGGTGGACAACGCGCAGGTGAGGCAGACGGTGCAGTCGCTGGGCGTGCGCGCGCCGGAGTTCTTCAATTTCCGCACGGCGGACGGCACGGAGCTGCGCGGCTCGATGATCAAGCCGGCCAACTTCGACGCCAGCAAGAAGTACCCGGTGCTGATGTACGTGTACGGCGGCCCCGGCTCGCAGACGGTGACCGACTCGTGGGGCGGCACGCGCTACCTGTGGCACCAGGCGCTGGCGCAGCGCGGCTACGTGGTGGTGAGCGTGGACAACCGCGGCACCGGCGCGCGCGGCAGCGCCTTCAAGAAGGCCACCTACCTCAAGCTGGGCGCCGTGGAGACCGCGGACCAGATCGAGGCCGCGCGCCACCTCGCCTCCCTCCCCTGGGTGGACGCCAGCCGCATCGGCATCTGGGGATGGAGCTACGGCGGCTTCATGACCGCCTCGGCGCTGTTCGCGCCGGGCAGCCCGTTCAAGGCCGGCATCGCGGTTGCGCCGGTGGTGGACTGGAGCCTGTACGACACCATCTACACCGAGCGCTTCATGCGCACGCCCCAGGAGAACCCCGAGGGCTACCGCCGCAACGCCCCGGTGAGCAACGCCGCCAACCTGCGCGGCAAGTTCCTGCTGGTGCACGGCACGGGCGACGACAACGTCCACTTCCAGAACACCACGCAGCTCGTCAACGCGCTGCAGGCCGCCAACAAGCAGTTCGACTTCATGATGTACCCGAACCGCAACCACGGCATCTCGGGCGGCGTCACGTCGCAGCACCTGTTCACGATGATGACGAACTGGGTGACGGAGAACCTGTAAAAAGCTGGCCTCACACAGAGACACAGAGGCACGGAGAAGAAGTTCTTTTCCGTGCCTCTGTGTCTCTGTGTGAGCCCGCTGTGCGCGCCCGGTGGCGGAGTGCGCACGATGTGCCCGTCCACTCTTGCAACTGTGGGGAGGGGCGTTTACCATTTCCCATGAACAGCCAAAATAGTGGTCATAGTGGACGACCGGATGAGCCGGTAGGGTACGAGCGGAGCCACCGCTGGCAGGACATTCCGGTGGATGTGCTCCGGGCGTGGTACCGCGAACAGCGGTCGCTCCGCACGATCGCGGCGGAGGTGGCCAAGCTGACGGGGGAGAAGCTCGTGCCCGAGACGATCCGCAAGTTCGGAATCAGCATCGGCCAGCCGGACCGCTCCACCATCCGGCCGCTCGCACTGTATTACCTGGCGAAAAACCCCTGGGGGTATGTGGCCGAGAAGGGCTCACCGTACGGAACACCGAAGCCGCTCCCGCCGCTGAGCGAGATGCTCCCCAAGGGCCACGCCGAGGCCCGCGCGGAGGTCGAGAAGCTGGTCGAGCTGGCGAAGCGCTTCCCCGACGAGGTGCCCGCGTCCGCGGACCGTCTCCGCGCGTGGCTGCAGAAGATGATCGACGCGGAGTACACGGGCGAAGACCTGTCGAAGCGGCCGCTGGACGCCAACGGCAATCCCATCCCGGGCGATCGATGACTCCTCCGTGTCTCCGCGCGCGCAACATCGCCGTGCAGGGCGCGCCGCTGCTCACCGAGGACCGCCCCTTCGAGGCGGGCTTCCTCGTCCTGATGCTGAGCGGCGCGCTGATCCGCAACCCGCGCTTCCATGCCTTCATCGCGGTGGCGATGCTGGCGGCCTTCTGCGCGATGATCGTGCTCACCTCCCTCAAACCCGGCTGAGCACTATGGACGAGGTCGAGCGGATCGCGGACCAGCTCGCGCGCGCCCACGACGGCGACCCGTGGTACGGCGCGCCTACCATGGTGGTGCTGCGCGGCGTCACGGCCGCCCAGGCCTCGCACCGCCCGATCCCACAGGCGCACACCATCTGGGAGCTCGTCCTGCACATCACCTCCTGGCAGCGCGAGGTCCTGCGCCGCCTGCGCACCGGCTCCTGCGCCGACCCCGCCGACGGCGACTGGCCCACCC
>DASVSA010000293.1:0-5045 GCA_036388335.1 Longimicrobium sp.
AGTAGCGTCCGCGGAGCCCGCGCGCGCGCCGTCGCCCGCCGCGCCGGAGCCCGTCCGTCCCGCGCCAGCGGCCGCGCAGTCCGCGCCCGTCGCGGCGCCGGCCGCGTCCGTTGCCGCGCCGTCTGTGTCCGTCGCTGTACCGCCGAGAGCGGCCGACGCCCCTCCCGCGCCACGGCCCGCACCGGCCGCGCTCACCGCCGAGCCCGCGAGGCCCGCACCGGCTGCACCGCCAGCGACCGTACAGGCTCGCGCTGTCCCGCCCTGGGAGCGTGGGGCCGCCGCGGCGGCCACTGCCGCGAGCGGTCGGGACGAGATGGACTTCGAGCCCATGGAGCTCCCGGACCAGGGGAGGGGGTCCGCGCCCTCCTACGATCTGGAGCCGGCACCCCTCCCGATCGAGAGCGCGGGGCTGGACCCGGCGCGCGTGAGGCGGGCATGGGCATCGTTGCTGCAGGAGGGCGACGGCGTGCCGGCGGGGATGAGCCTCTTCCTGCGCCCCGCGAAACTGGCGGTGCAGGGGAGCGAGGTGCGCGTGGAGCTTCCCGCCGGCTCGCCGGTGATGGACCGCCTGGGCAGCGCGTCGGCACGCAAGCCGCTGGAAGAGGCGATGGGGCGCCGACTGGGGGGCGAGGTGAGGCTCGCCTTCTCCATGGGCGGGGCCGCCGCGGTGGAGGATTCGGGGGGGAACCGCATCACCGCCGAGAGCGCCCGGCGCGACAAGCTGCGACGCCTCACGGAGGGGGAACCGACCCTTGCGGCGGCGGTACAAGCGTGGGACCTGGAGCTCGTTGAATGACGGCGCCTTCCCCGCCCGGCCGGAGTGGATCCGCGACGGGCGAGGGGAGGGCGCGTTGCATTTTTTCTCCACCCCTGGCGGACGTGAGATGACCAACTTCCAGCAGATCCTCGAAATGGGCCAGCAGGTGCAGGCCCGCCTTTCCCAGCTGCAGGGCGAGCTGGCGCAGAAGACCGTCTCCACCTCCAGCGGCGGCGGGATGGTGACCGCCACCGCCGACGGGCGGGGCCGTATCCGCGCCATCAAGATCGACCCCTCCGTCGTGCAGGCCGGCGACGTGGAGATGCTGGAAGACCTGGTGCTCGCCGCCGTCTCCGAGGCGCAGACGCGCGCGCAGGAGCTTTACGACACCGAGATGCGCCGCGTCTCGGGCGGGCTGTCGCTGCCGTTCCCCTTCCCGGGCGTCTGATTGTCGGTCATCGACGAGCTGGTGGGTGAGTTCGCCCGCCTCCCCGGGATCGGGCGCAAGACGGCGCTGCGCCTCGCCTTCCACCTGCTCAAGGCCCCGGAGGAGGAGGCGCGCAAGCTTTCGCGCGCCATCCAGAGCGTGCGCGAAAAGGTGCGCGCCTGCACCGAGTGCGGCAACCTGACCGAGCAGAGCCCCTGCGAGATCTGCCGCAGCACCCGGCGCGACGGCACCACGCTGTGCGTGGTGGAGGAGGCCAGCGACATCATGGCCATCGAGCGCACGGGCGAGTACCGCGGCCTGTACCACGTCCTCGGCGGGCGCCTGTCGCCGCTGGACGGCGTGGGCCCGTCCGAGCTCAACCTGACGCCCCTGCTGCGCCGCGTGGGCGAGGGCGCGGTGCGCGAGGTGGTGCTCGCCACCAACCCCAGCGTGGAGGGCGAGGCCACCGCGCTCTACCTCAACAAGCTGATCGCCCCGCTCGGCGTGCGCGTCACCCGCATCGCCCGCGGCCTCCCCGTGGGCGGCGACCTGGAGTACGCGGACGGCGTCACCATCGCTGAAGCGCTGAACGGGCGGCGAGAGCTGTAAAAGGCAGGCTCACACAGAGACACAGAGGCACAGAGATGACTTCATCTCTGTGCCTCTGTGTCTTGAGTCACCCGGCGGTGACTACGCTCACGACGTTGTCGTCCCGCTTCCGCTGGATCAGCTTGGCGAAGGGGTCAATCCGCTCCGGCGCCCGCGGCACGGTGACGGTGATGGTCTGCCGGCCGCTCCGGATGAGGCCCTGGCGAAGGTAGAGCGGATCCCCCGGTGCCGCTCCGAACACCCCGACCTCCACCATCTCGTTCATCGGGACCTCCGTCTCCACACCGACGCTGTCCGCCCTCACCTTCTTCGCGACGACGTCCAGCGTGACGCGGTACCCGCCGGTGCCGGAGGGCTGCACGCGCACCCAAACGAGAGAGGCACCTCCGTGCGGTAGTGGAAGTACCGGCGACCGTTCTCCCGCCACTCGCGGACCAGCGTGTCCGGGGTGATGGCGGTCTGGTCGGCGTCGGAGGGGAGGGGCGGCGCCGCGGGCAGGCCGTGAGCGAGCCGCTCCTTGGCACCCTCCAGCTCGAGTGCCGGCTGGTAGCCGATGTGGGGCAGCCAGCCCCAGCTGAAATACGACCCGTTCCCCGCCACGTCGGTCGGAATCGCGCTGTTGGGCAATCCGCGTTGGCGATGGGTCAGGTCAAAGGTCAGCCGCAGCGAATCGCCGGGCTGCAGCGCCCGCTCCAGGTGGTGGATGCTGTAATGGGTGTCGCGGTCCTGGAGCACCCGCTTCGCCGGCCGGTCGAAGGCCAGGGAGCGCGTCTGCATCTCCGGGAGCGAGCGCAGGTGGCGTCGCCGAGGAGGGCACTGAGCGGAAGGAGCCGCATCCAACGTGACGTGGGGAGACGTGCGTTTGATTCAGAGATCAGGGACAACCGCTTGCTCACACAGAGGCACAGAGGCACAGAGATGACTTCATCTCCGTGTCACGGGGTCCGTTTCGTGGCGCGTGCGGCGCGGTCTCAGCGGGCGCGGTTGCGCACATCTAAGCTGTGCGACTGACCGGATGCGGGTTCTGGCGGAGCGGAACGGGCCAGCGCGAGAACTCCTTTAGGGTCGTCGCTTGACACTCTGCTCCGCCGCTTCGAAGGTTGCTCCACCGTGTCGACCTTCCTTTTGCCTCCGCACCCGTGCTCGCTCGCGCACTCTCCGGCGCCGTCCTCGGCATCCACGCCTACCTCGTCACCGTCGAGGCAGACGTGGCCAGCGGGCTCCCCTCCTTCTCCACCGTCGGCCTGCCGCAGGGCGCGGTGAAAGAGGGCCGCGAGCGGGTGATCGCCGCCGTGCAGAACAGCGGACACATCGTCCCCCCCAAGCGGATCACCATCAACCTCGCCCCGGCGGACATCAAAAAGGACGGCAGCGCCTTCGACCTCCCCATCGCGATGGGGATCCTGGCGAGCACCGGACAGATGCACTCGGTGCACCGCCTGAAGCGTTTCATGCTCGTGGGCGAGCTGGGGCTGGATGGCGGGCTGCGGCCCGTGCGGGGCGCTCTCTCGATCGCCATCGCCGCCCGCGACGCCGGGCTCGCGGGGCTGATCCTCCCCGACGAGAACGTGGCCGAAGCCGCGGTGGTGGAAGGGGTGGAGGTGCGGGGTGCGCGCAACCTGCTGCAGGTAGTGCGTTTCCTGGAGGGCGCGGGGTCACTCCCCATCGCCGGCGTGGACCGGGAAGCGCTCTTCCGCACGGCCTCCACCTACGACACGGACTTCGCGGACGTGCGGGGGCAGGAGCACGTCAAGCGTGCGCTGGAGGTGGCCGCGGCCGGTGCTCACAACATCTTGATGGTGGGCCCGCCCGGCTCCGGCAAGACGATGCTGGCGCGCCGCATCCCCGGCATCCTCCCGCCGCTGACGCTGGAGGAGGCGCTGGAGACCACGAAGATCCATTCCGTCGCCGGGCTCCTGGGCAACGGCCGCTCTCTGGTCGCCACGCGCCCCTTCCGCGCGCCGCACCACACCATCTCCGACGCGGGGCTGATCGGCGGAGGCTCGAATCCGCGCCCCGGCGAGGTGTCGCTGGCTCACCACGGCGTCCTCTTCATGGACGAGCTCCCCGAGTTCCGCCGCAACGTCCTAGAGGTTTTGAGACAGCCTCTAGAGGATCATTTCGTCTCCCTGGCCCGCGCCGCCATTTCCCTGACCTACCCCGCCAAGTTCATGTTGGCCGCCGCCATGAATCCCTGCCCTTGTGGACACTTTGGCGACGCCCAGCGGCGCTGCACCTGCTCTCCGCAGGCGGTGCAGCGCTACATGGCCCGCGTCAGCGGCCCCCTGCTGGACCGCATCGACCTGCACGTGGAGGTCCCCGCCGTCCCCTTCCGCGAGCTGACGGACGGGCGCGCCGGCGAGCCCTCGGAGGCGATCCGCGAGCGGGTGCGCCGTGCGCGCGAGGTGCAGCTCTCCCGTTTCGCCAAGCGACCGGAAGTGCACGCCAACGCACACATGACCCCGCGCGACCTCCGCCACTTCTGCCGCATCGGCGAGGCCGGCGACGCGCTCCTGCGCACCGCCATCGCCAAGCTCGGCTTCTCCGCGCGTGCGTACCACCGCGTCCTCAAGATCGCCCGCACCATCGCCGATCTCGAAGGCGCCGCGGAGATCGGGACCGCGCACGTGTCGGAGGCGATCCAGTACCGCTCGCTGGATCGCGGGTCGGCTACGTAGCCGACGCCCAAGCGGCATTCCCGCGCACACCTTTGATTGCACGCGGTCATCTGATTCCGCCTGCAGTCTGCACATCTCGCTTCTTGCCCTCTCCTCCCGTATCTCGCCGAGTTCCCGCCGGATAGGCACATCGCGTTACAGGAATCCTTCAGGGCTCCGGCCCGTATCTTGATGTTCCCCATCGCCAGATGATCCGCCGCCGCGGATCGAGGGAACCCGCACGCCGCCGCTCATGAAGGAACAGGCCGCAACCGCGCTTCGCCGTCTGATGGGGTTCCGCCGCCGCATGCCGCGGGGGGAGGAGTCGCCGGGACGGCGCGCGTCCGACCGGGAGCCGGTGCGCGGGTGGCGGCCGGCGCTGGCGGTGGGGGCGGCCATCGCGCTCCTGGACTGGGGGACCAAGGCGGCAGTCGCGGCGTCGGTGCCCCTGGAGGCGTTCCGCGAGGTGATCCCCGGGCGGGTGGCGTTCTGGCACGTGCGCAACGAGGCCATGATCCTGGGGCTGTACGGCGACTTCTCGCTGGGCACGCGCAAGCTGATCGCGCTGGTGGCGGCGGTGGTGGCGGTGGTGGTG
>DASVSA010000294.1:0-1622 GCA_036388335.1 Longimicrobium sp.
TCGGGTACGCCATGCTGATCTTTCCGGGTCTGCTGATCCATCTGTTCTGCGTCATCAACGCGATGAGCACCGACGCGGACTGACCAGCGGACGGCAGGTGGACCCGCCCGCGAGGGCAGGCCCACGCGCTGAGAAGGCCGCGGTATAGCTGGAGCTGCACAGAAGCACACGAGCAGAGGATAAGCTTCATCGCCGTGCCCCTGTGCGAGAGCGCCGCTACATCACCGCACCGCCGGCTCCGGCAGGTAGATCTCGGCCCCCTTCTCCCTGAACTCCACTGACTTCTCCGCCATGCCCGCCTCCGCGGCGGCCTGCCTGGCGGCGTAGTCGCGCACGTCCTGGGTGATCTTCATGCTGCAGAACTTGGGGCCGCACATGCTGCAGAAGTGGGCGATCTTGGCGCCCTCGGCCGGCAGCGTCTCGTCGTGGTACGACAAGGCCGTGACCGGGTCCAGCGAGAGGTTGAACTGGTCGCGCCAGCGGAACTCGAAGCGGGCCTTGCTGAGCGCGTCGTCCCACTCCTGGGCGCGGGGGTGGCGCTTGGCGAGGTCGGCGGCGTGGGCGGCGATCTTGTAGGTGATGACGCCCGCCTTGACGTCGTCGCGGTTGGGGAGGCCCAGGTGCTCCTTGGGGGTGACGTAGCAGAGCATGGCCGTGCCGTACCACCCGATCTGCGCGGCGCCGATGGCGCTGGTGATGTGGTCGTAGCCCGGCGCGATGTCGGTGGTGAGCGGCCCCAGGGTGTAAAAGGGGGCCTCGTGGCACCACTCCAGCTGCCGGTCCATGTTCTCCTGGATCAGGTGCATGGGGACGTGCCCGGGGCCCTCGTTCATCGTCTGCACGTCGAACTCCCACGCGATCCGGTTCAGCTCGCCCTGCGTGCGCAGCTCGGCGAACTGGGCCTCGTCGTTGGCGTCGCGGATGGAGCCGGGGCGCAGCCCGTCGCCCAGCGAGAAGGAGACGTCGTACGCCCGCATGATCTCGCAGATCTCGCGGAAGTGCGTGTAAAGGAACGACTCGCGGTGGTGGGCCAGGCACCACTTGGCGATGATGCTCCCCCCGCGGCTCACGATGCCGGTGAGGCGGTTGGCGGTCATCGGCACGTAGCGGAGGAGGACGCCGGCGTGAACGGTGAAGTAGTCCACCCCCTGCTCGGCCTGCTCGATCAGCGTGTCGCGATACAGCTCCCAGGTGAGCTCCTCGGGCACGCCGCCCACCTTCTCCAGCGCCTGGTAGATGGGCACCGTGCCGATGGGGACGGGCGAGTTGCGGATGATCCACTCGCGCGTCTCGTGGATGTTCTTCCCCGTGCTGAGGTCCATCACCGTGTCGGCGCCCCAGAGGGTGGCCCAGCGCAGCTTCTCCACCTCTTCCTCGATGGACGAGGAGACGGCCGAGTTCCCGATGTTGGCGTTGACCTTGACCTTGAAGCCGCGGCCGATGATCATCGGCTCCAGCTCGGGGTGGTTGATGTTGGCGGGGATGATTGCGCGGCCTCGTGCAACCTCGTCGCGGACGAATTCGGGGGTGACGTAATCCGGGATGGCGGCGCCGAAATCCTCGCCGTCGCGGATGAGGTCGCGCATCTGCTCGCGGCCGAGGTTCTCCCGGGTCGCGACATA
>DASVSA010000295.1:0-3230 GCA_036388335.1 Longimicrobium sp.
CGGCGCGAGGACGACGCCGCACATGTTCGTGATCAACCCCCAGGGTACGCTGGTCTACATGGGCGGGATCGACGACGTTCCGACACCGCGGGAAGGGGACCTCGCGCGCGCCAGGCAGCTCGTGGACGCCGCGCTCACGGACGCCATGGCCGGGCGGCCGGTCTCCACGCCCACGTCGCGGCCCTACGGGTGCAACGTCAAGTACCAGGGAGGCTGACCCGGACAGCCGCTGGCGGCGCGGGGAGCGACGCGTTCGCGACCCGCGCCCCGTTCCCCAGGGGCGCGGAAGCCTGTCGTCGGCGGTTCATTGACGGTGAGGCTGCCGTTCATAGTGCGTCCTCAGCAGATCACCTCCGAAATCGTTCTCCAGATCGCGCCAGACCGTGTGGATGTGGTTCGCGCCGTTCTGCGTGTTGTCGTACTCCACCAGCACGGTAGGTCCGTGGATGCGGTAATAGTGAGGCTCGCCGGGCTGGTGGGCACCCGCCCAGGCGAAGTGCAGGCGCTCGAACCCCGCCTCTTCGATACGCCGCAACTGCCTGGATGCCGAGGAGTCCGCCATTCGTCCGGCGTACGTTTGGAGCAGCCGCCGCAGCTGCCGCTGCTGGGCAGCCGTCATCCCCGCCGAGGGCAGGCCGGCGAGTTCCATCGGCCCCACCACGGGAACGCTGCGGGTAACAATTTCCCCGAACGTCCGCGCGGCGAGGGTGGCGCGGGCGCGCTGGGCAGGATCGAGCATGTGCAGCAGCTCGAAGGCGAGGTCCTCTTCCGCCGCGAGCAGCCGAGTCCCTTTCCGGGGGCCGCTGGGGACGCGCGCCGGGTTCGCGCCCATGAAGAGCGGCGCCACGATCTGCCCGTGTGGCCCGAGATCCGTGACGTTCACCGAGAGGTGATGGCCCTCGAAGCTCCAGCCCCAGGGGTGCGTACCACCCGGCCCGGTGAAGAGTGACAGGTAGTAGAGCTCCGGATCGCGCTGGAGCCCCCCGGAACTCCCTCCTTCGAGCTCGCCGAGAACGCCTTCGAGCTCGATGATGCCACGTGCGAGCCCGGTGCCGCGCTCGCTCAGGCCGGTGCCAAGCAGCTCGAACGCTGCCGCACGTTGCCTGGCATCCATCTCCCGCAGAGGGATACCGGTGCGCCTCTGCGGAACGTACGCCCACCGGGTGCGCTCCGGATCGTCGAAGGGAAACGAGGCGGCGGCGCGCTGCCGGTCGTCCAGCGTCGAGAGGAACGTCCGTGCGGTCCCTGCCAGCGCCGATGTGTCGGGGGCGGATGCATTGCCCGCGGGCCGGGGCGGGTGGGCACCGCACCCGAGCAGCGCGACGGTAGCGATGGTCAACAAGCGCGGAAACGACATGAGAGTCAGGGGTGCGGGGCCGGCAGGTTCACACAGAGACACAGAGGCACGGAGAAAAGCATCATTCTCCGTGCCTCTGTGTCTCTGTGTGAGCCAATCAGTTCAGCCCGCCAGCTCGGCCGCCACCCGCTTGAGCGCCTTGGGTGCGTTCTTCTCCAGGAACGCGGCCATCTCCAGCTCCTCGTCCAGGTTCTCCTTGAGGATGCGCGCGCACTCCGCCTCGCCCAGCGCGTTGGCCACGCCGATGGCGGTGCGGTAGCCGGCGATCTCGTAGTGCTCGATGCGCAGCCCCGAGCCCAGGTCGAAGGCCGCGAGGATCTGCTTGGAGGGCTTCTCCTCGCTCTTGAACGAGTCGTGCTCCTCCTTGAGCCCGATGGCGGCCTCGCACTTCTCCGCCTTGGCCGGCTCGCCGATGGCCGCGAACGCCGCCTTCAGCCGCTCGATCTGCCCCTCGGTCTCGCCGATGTGCTGCTCCACGCGGGCGCGGATCTCGGGGTCCTGCGCCTCCCGCGCCAGGGTGCGCGTGGCCGTCAGGAACCGCTTCTCCGCATACAGCAGGTCCCCCAGCTCGTGGACCAGAAGCTCCTTCATCTCGGTCATCTCGGCCATGTAGCGTCGTCCTCCACCGGGGTGATGCGCCGGGCCCACCGCCCGCCGCCACGCGCCCCCCCAGTGCAATCCCCCTGCCGCGGACGAAAAAGAGGCACAGAGACGAAGTAGTCTCTGTGCCTCTGTGCCTCTGTGTGAGCCCCGTTCTTTACTCGGTGCCCCGCGGCGGAGCGCAAGCGCAGGCGCCGCACGAGCAGAGCACGGCCCCGCAGGCCGAGCAGCGCAGCCCCACGAAGTCGTCCAGCGGCGTGGTGCAGCGCGAGCAGGCCGACTTGGGACGGCGGCGCGAGCCCCCGGCCACCTTGGTGGCGCTGTCCTGCACGCCCTGGTACGCGATGCCGTTCCCCTCCAGGAAGCGGCGGTGGTTCTCCAGGATGTGCTCGTGGCGCCGGGCCACGCTCGTCTCCTGCGCCCGCTCCAGCTCGCGGTCGCGCTCGGCCTTGAGGGTGGGCCAGTCGCGGTAGCGGGCCTCGGCCTCGGCGCGCTGCGCGGGGTCCACGATCTCCTCGATGCGGGCCTCCACGACGCGCTGGGGGAAGGCGCGCTTGCGGAACTGGGTGAGGCTGAAGAGCTCTACGTTCGTGGAGCCGGCCGCGGAATGCGCGGGGTCGAAGACCAGGGTGTCGCCGTCTACCGAGTGGCGTCCGATCCGGAGCCCGTCGTCATTGGAGCCGTTCTGAAGGTGCATCGCCGACCTCGCAGTGCTTTGGGTGCCGGGCGCCCCCGGAGCCGGAGTGGATTCCGGGAGCCATCTTGGAGCGGGAGGGCCGTCCACACCTCGTTCCGCTCGCCTTCCTGCTGCCTTGCTGCCCGCTCAGGGCCTCACTTCCACCGGCGGGGCGGCGCGGACCTCGTCGGCCAGCCGCTCGTCCGTCCAGCTCTGCCACTGCTCGGGGATGGGGGAGATGCGGCGCTTGTGGCCGGAGCCCTGCACGGCGAGCCATCCCCCCGTGAACCCCTCCCTCACGCCGACGCCGGCGCTGGCCTCCGCCGGACGGGGATGCACTTCCCACACCGTCCACTTGGCACCGTCCACCGTCAGCTCTCGCATGGGCACCTGGCGCCTACTCCGCCACGTCGGCCACGAAGAGCCGCAGCCCGTCGCGGGCGTAGCGGATCGCGCGGTTGCCGGGGAGGAAGTGGGTGTGGTCCAGCTCCATGGCGCGCCGCCCTTCGATACGCACGAAGTGGCTGGTGGCCACCACCATCACGATCTCCACGCCGGGTGCGCTTCCCAGGGTGCGGCGCAGGGCGCGCTCCTGCT
>DASVSA010000296.1:0-4454 GCA_036388335.1 Longimicrobium sp.
AACGACGGGCCGGCCAAAGTCCTGCCGGCGCTGCGGGGCGACCCCACCGGCGACGGCGCCATCACCGCGCAGGACGCGCTCGGCGTGCTGGCCTTCGTGGTGGGCAAGCCCCTCCCGGAGAGCTGGAACGTGACCCGGGCAGGCGACGCCGACTGCAACGGCGAGGTCAACTCCGTGGACGCGCTGATCATCCTTTCGAAGGTGGTGGGGAAGGACGTCAGCCAGTTCTGCGTCGGCACGGTTCGCTGATGTGGTACCGGTGCGGCGCGGCCGCCCTGCTGGCCGCGTGCGCCGCTCCCGCCCAGCTGGCTCCTCCCGCGGCCGGCGGGGCGCAGGCGGCGTCGGCGGGCTATCACGGCACGGTGGTGTGGATGGGCCCGGCGCGCCGCGACACCGTCGCCGTTTCCTTTGCGGCGGACTGGCGGCGCACGGCGGCGGGGACGGACACGGCCTGGACCTTCCGCGACGCCGCGGCCGGCCAGGTGGTCTACGGCAGGCGCGAGGGAGGGACGCTGGTGTGGGGCATCGGCGGCATGCGGGGCGACATGGGCGTCGCGACCGATTTCTCCGGCGCGATCGAGCCGGACGGGCGTGTACGCGGCTGCTCGGTTCCCGCGCGCCGCGGCAGGGTGCAGGGCCCGCGCGGGGCGTTCGTCCTCGCCCCGCGGAGCGCGCCCCGCCCCGGCGCCGCGGATGCGCCGGTCGCGCGCTGCGAGGCCGGCGGTCCGTAGAAGGGTGCAGGACGCGACGAGCCGGTGGGCCGGGGCGGATCATCCGCCCCGGCCCGTTTGGCGTCCGCAGCGCGCCGGGGCTCGTCCGCGTGGGCGCGCGGCTCTATCTTCCCGGCGCGGCACCGGCCGCCTCCCCCGCGCTCACGGAACCATGGCCACCGTCCTCCTCCTGATCGTATCCAACGTCTTCATGACGTTCGCCTGGTACGGGCACCTGAAGCACCGCTCCGCGCCCCTGGTCACGGTGATCCTGGTGAGCTGGGGGATCGCGTTCTTCGAGTACTGCTTCCAGGTGCCCGCCAACCGCATCGGCTACGGGCGCTTCAACGCGGCCGAGCTGAAGACCATCCAGGAGGTGATCTCGCTGGTGGTCTTCGGCTTCTTCTCCGTGCTCTACCTGCGCGAGGAGTTCCGCTGGAACTACGCGGTGGGGTTCGCGCTGATCGTATTGGCCGTCTTCGTGATCTTCCACGAATGGTGAGGGCGACGCTCGCGTTCATCCGCGCGCCCGAGGCGGGGCGGGTGAAGACGCGCCTCGCCGCCACCCTGGGCGCGGAGGGGGCGCTGCGCGTCTACCGGCGCCTGGCCGAGCACACCGTCCGCGAGGCGCGCGCGGTGGATGCCGAGCTGCGCATCCACTTCACGCCCGCCGCCCTGGAGCACGACGTGCGCGCCTGGCTCGGCGACGGCCCGCGCTACATCCCCCAGGCCGGGGGCGACCTGGGCGCGCGCATGGAGGCCGCCTTCCGCGCCGCCTTCGCCGACGGCGCCGAGCGCGTGGTCATCGTCGGCTCCGACCTCCCCGACCTCTCGGCGGCGCTGCTGCGGCGGGCGTTCGACGAGCTGGATGACCACCCCGCCGTGCTGGGCCCAGCGCGCGACGGCGGCTACTACCTGCTGGGGATGCGGACGATGATCCCCGGCGTGTTCGACGACGTGCCGTGGAGCACGGAAGAGGTGCTCGCCAACACGCTGGAGCGGATGCGCGCCGCCGCCATCGAGCCCGCCCTCCTCCCCACATTGGCGGACGTGGACGAGGCGGACGACCTCCCCGCCGGCTGGGCGGAGTGGGCGCGATGAGCACCATCGAATGGATCGCCGCGGCGTTCGGGGTGGTGAGCGTGTGGCTGAGCGTGCGCCAGAACGTGTGGAGCTGGCCCACGGCCATCGTCAACACGGCGCTCTACGTGCTCGTCTTCCGCCACGCGCGGCTCTACGCGGACATGGGGCTGCAGGTGTTCTACATCGCCATCTCCGTGTACGGCTGGTACCACTGGCTGCACGGCGGCGAGGGGCACGGCGAGCTGCGCGTGTCCCGCATCCGGCGCCGCGAGCTCCTCTACCTGCCGGTGCTGGCCGTGGCCGGCACACTGGCGCTGGGCACACTGCTGGGGCGCTACACCGACGCCGCCGTCCCGTACCTGGACTCGGCGCTCACCGTGTGCAGCCTGATCGCCCAGTGGCTGATGACGCGCAAGGTGCTGGAGAACTGGATGCTCTGGCTCGCGCTGGACGTGGTGTACGTGGGGCTCTTCATCCACCGCGCGCTCTATCCCACGGCGCTCCTGTACTCCGTCTTCCTGGTGCTCGCCGCGATGGGGCACGTGCAGTGGACCCGCTCGTATCGCGCGCACCCGGAGCCAGCCGCGCCGTGAAGCGGGTGGTGGTCACGGGCTCGGAGTCGACCGGCAAGACCACGCTGGCCGCGCGCCTGGCCGCCCACTTCGGCGCGCCGCTCGCCGCCGAGTACGCGCGGGAGTACGCCGCGCGCACTCCCCGTTCGCTCGGCCCCGGCGACGTGGAGCCCATCGCCCGCGGACAGCGCGCGCTGGAGGATGCGGCCGCGCTCCACGCGGACCGCCTGCTGATCCAGGACACCGACCTGCTCAGCACCTGCGTCTACGCGGAGCACTACTACGGCACCTGCCCGCCGGGCGTCCGCCGCGCCCTCCGCCCGCCGGACCTCTACCTCCTCCTGGGCATCGACGTCCCCTGGATCCCCGACCCGCAGCGCGACCGCGGCCACATGCGCGGGCACATGCACTCCCTCTTCCTCGCCGCCGTCCGCGCGAGCGGCGCGCCCCTCGTGGAGATCACGGGCGGCTGGGAGGAGCGGTTCCAGCGCGCGGCGGCGGCGGTGGAGGTGGTCCTGGAGAAGCACGGCTGAGAGCGACGGCTCACCCGCCCAGCTCCACGGCGCAGCCGGAAGCGCGGGTGGCCACGGCGCGCGCCAGCCGCCGGAGATACTTCACGGCGAGCCCGTCCTCGTCCCAGCCGCTCGGCCACGGCGGGCGCCACCTCGGCGATCCTTCGTGCCAGCGCCGCGACCTCGGCGAGCACGCCCCGCGGGAGACGGCTTCGCTGCGCCTCACGCGCCCACGCGTCACCGCCGATCTCGTCGAGGGCCGCCAGCCCTCCGATGGACATGGCCATCCGTAGATTCCGCTTCTGCCGGCCCTCGACCGCGAAGCCCAGAGCGCTCGCCACGTCGTAGAGCGGCGACAGCTTCGCGCCCCCCCGGCTCGATCGGGATCGAGAAGTTGCGGAGGTGCGCGTCCGTCCCCGCCGTGAGCCAGGCGAACCCTACACCCCGCACGAAGTTGTCTACATCCTCCGGGCGAGCATAGTCTCGCAAGAGGCGCACGACGTCCTTGATCCCCGCTCCGGCTTCCGATGAGTATTTGAGCGCTGGATCGAGCCCAAGTGCCTGCGCCATGTCTTCCTGGTGCAGCCGGCGCACGTATCCGTCGGCGTTCGCCCGCCAATCGTATCGCTCCACCGCGATCGCGCTCTGCTCTCCGAACCGGAGCACTCGCGAGGACGCGGCCGGCAATCCCACCGAAGCCCCAACTCACGAATGGTCCTGAGCCTCATCGGCATCCCTGTTAGCGATCGAAAACAGAAATAGGAATGTTAACCGATCTATGACATCGGCAGACATGCCAACGATCCATAACACGCATTGATCTCTGGGCGCGCCTGGGTTCCGAGACCGATGTGTGAGGACGTTTCAGCGGTACCGGCGCGCCAGGTCGGCCGGGTCCGCGCCGCGGAAGTAGTCCCAGCGCAGGCGCCACATCAGGAGGATGGTGCGCACGATGCCGCGCTCCTCCCAGCGGCGGCTGGAGGTGGTGACGCGTGCGCGCAGGGCGAGGGGCGGACCGAGGCGCTTGAGGACGCGGGTGATCGCGACATCCTCCATCAGCGGCAGCTCGGGGAAGCCGCCCGCGCGCCGGAACCACTCGCGCCGCATGAAGATCGCCTGGTCGCCCGTCGCGATGCCGCTCAGCCGCGAGCGGAGGCCGATCATCCGCTCCACGACGCGCAGGAGCGGATGGCGGCCGGAGAGGCGGACGTCGAAGCGCCCCCACCCGCGCCCGCTCCGCCGCAGCCCGTCCAGCACCAGCGCGTCGGCGCCTTCGGGGAGCGTCGTGTCCGCGTGGAGGAAGAGGAGCACGTCGCCGGACGCGGCGGCGGCGCCCGCGTTCTGCTGCACGGCCCGCCCGCGCGCCGAGGCGACGACCCGGTCCGCCAGCGGTGCCGCGAGCGTCGGGGTGCCGTCGGTGCTCCCGCCATCCACCACGATGACCTCGTGGCCGCGCGCGCGGAGCGGCTGAAGCGCCGCGAGCATCCGTTGGATGCCGGCCGCCTCGTTCAACGCCGGCACCACGATGGAGATCTTCTCTCCGTGCCTCTGTGGCTCCGTGTGAGCCCCGCCGTTCA
>DASVSA010000297.1:0-5624 GCA_036388335.1 Longimicrobium sp.
AGCCCCGGCGCGCCCCTCCCGCTGGGCCACGCCCTTCGCGGTTCAGTCCACCGGCCGCCCCACGCCTCACCGCGTGCAGGGCGAGGTGGTGTGGGCCGGATCGTCGGAGCGCCCCGCCCGCCCGGCCGCCATCGAGGTGGCCGAGGCGTCCGACAGCGCCGCGGCGGACAGCGCTCCCCGTCCCCCGCGCCGCGCCACGCAGCGCGACAGCACCGCCCGCCCGCCGCGCACCGCCGCGCGCGACACGGCCCGCGCCGAGAGCACGCCGCCGCGCCGCCGCACCACCACGCGCCCGGACACCGCGGCCACGACCCGCACCCCCGCGCGCCGCGACACCACCGCCGCCCCGCGCACCCGGCCGCGCACTCACACCGTGGCCGCCGGCGAGACGCTCTCCGGCATCGCGCGCCGCTACGGCGCGACCACCGCCCAGCTCCGCGCGCTGAACCCCGAAGCGACCGCCGACGGCCTGGAGACGGGCGTGGTGCTCCGCCTCCCGCCCGCACCGCGCCCCGCGAGCGCCACACCCACGCGCCCCACGGCGCCCGCCACGCCCGCGCAGCGCCCGGCCACGCCACCCGCGCGCCGCCGCACGCACACCGT
Organism: Longimicrobium sp.; assembly: GCA_036388335.1. Taxonomy (GTDB): domain Bacteria; phylum Gemmatimonadota; class Gemmatimonadetes; order Longimicrobiales; family Longimicrobiaceae; genus Longimicrobium. Next base: position 604 of record DASVSA010000297.1, read on the forward strand.
AGCCGCGGGCGAGACGCTTTACGGCCTGTCGCGCCGCTACGGCGTCACCACCGACGCCCTCCGCCGCGCCAACGACCTCGGCCCGAGCGACGGCCTGCGCGCCGGGCAGACCATCGTCATCCCGGCCCCATAAGCTCGCCCAGCGGGACCTGATGGATGTCCGGGGATGATTTTCCCAACGCGCGGCAGGCCCACGGGCAGCCACGCGGGGCTGCCCCTACCAAGACAGAGGCGATCGTGGGCTCCGGCTCGTCGCAACGGCCCGTGGAAATCGCCCCCTCGCCCATTCATGGGAGAGGGGGTCGGGGGGTGAGGGCCCTGTCGGCACCCACCCCGCTTCGCACGAGATCCGCCTCCAGAACCCAGGAGCAACGATGACCGAATCGACCGCGCCGCGCGCCGAGGTGCTTCGCACCCGCGACCTCGTGGGGTGGGACGTCACCGACCGCGAGGGGGCGAAGATCGGGGACCTGGCGGATCTGCTGTTCACCCGCGACGGCAAGGTGCGCTTCGTGGCGGTGAACCTCGGGCTCTTCCGCAAGCAGGTGCTGGTGCCGGCGGAGGTGATCGAGTGGGGGCCGGGCGCGCTGGTGGTGTCGCCGTGGACGAGCGCACAGGTCAAGTCGCTCCCCGCCTACGAATCGTCGGTGCCGATCACGGCCGAGGTGCTGGAGGAGATGGAGCGCGCCCATCCGCGCTTCTACGGCGACGCGCCCAACGCGGAGGACACGGGCGAGCACCGCATCGTCCCGCTGAGCGAGACGCGCGACTTCAAGCTCGCGAAGGGCGCCCCCGACCCGCGCGGCTGGACGGTGTTCGCGGGCGACAACGAGCGCGTCGGCACCGTGCGCGAGATGCTGGTGGACCCGGTCGCGCTCAAGATCCGCTTCATCTCCGTGGACCTGGCCGACGACCTCTTCAACCTCAAGGAAGACCGCCACGTCCTCGTCCCCATGGAGACGGTGGAGCTGCGCGAGCGCGGCCAGGACGCCTGGGTGCAGGGCGCCACCGCCGCCCAGATCGCCGCCCTCCCCGCCTACACCGGCGGCGCGGTGGACCGCTGGATGGAGCGCGCCGTCCTCCACGCCTTCGGCCAGCCCGGCCCGGATTACGACGACGCGCCAGAGGCACAGAGCTGAACTCATCTCCGTGCCTCCGTGTCTCCGTGTGACACCGCTGTTCCGATCCCCCGCTCCGCCGCCATCTCCGCCAGCGCGGCGGCCATGCGGCTGTGCGCCTCCCGCATCAGCGGCATGATGTCCGCCTCGCCCAGCCCGGCGGTGGGGATCGGCTCCAGCACGCGGATGTCGATGCGGTTGGGCTCCAGCCGGCGCCGCACCAGGTCCGAGTGCGGCTTGAGCGGCGAGGCCACCACGGGCACCAGCGGCACCCCCGTCGCCACGGCCATGCGGAAGCCACCCTTCTTGAAGGGCAGCAGCTCCCCGGGTACCTTGCTCCGCGTCCCCTCGGGAAAGATCCACACGGCCACGCGGCGCTCGCGGATGGCGTCCTCGGCCGCGCGCAGCATCCCCACGGACTGCGCGGTGTTGCCTCGGTCGATCAGCAGGTTCCCCGTCACCCTGTAGAGCCAGCCGAAGAAGGGGACCGAGCGGATCTCCTTCTTGGCGATCACCACCGAGCCGGGCTTGAAGCACACGCCCAGCACCGGCACGTCCAGCAGGCTCTGGTGGTTGGCGATGAAGACGCACGGCCGGTGCGCGGTCAGGTGCTCCGCGCCGTGCACCGTCACCGTCTGCCGGAAGATGGGCGGCATCCACCGCGCCAGGAGCTGCGCGTAGTCGTGAGCCACGCGCGACCTGTCGCGCCGGACGAGTGCGATGGCCACGCCGTACGTGGACGCGGCCACGAAGGCGCAGGCGGCGGCGAGCATGCGGAGATAGAACATCCCCCCAACCTTTGCCCCGCGGGGCTTCGGGGCAAGTATCTCACACAGAGGCACGGAGGCACAGAGACGACTTCATCTCTGTGCCTCCGTGCCTCTGTGTGAGCCAGTTTCTATCTTCGATGCACCAGCGTGGCGCTCGCCTGGTCCGTGGGCTTCAGGATGATCTCGTCGATGTTGACGTGCGGCGGGCGCGTGGCGCACCAGAGCACGGCGTCGGCGATGTCGTCCGGCGTGAGCGGGTTCATGTTGGCGTACACGCGGCGGGCGCGCTCCTCGTCGCCCTTGAAGCGGACCACGCTGAACTCCGTCTCCACCATCCCCGGGTCCACGGTGCTCACGCGCACGCCCGTGCCCAGCAGGTCCATGCGCAGGCCGCGGGTGATGGCGTCCACCGCGTGCTTGGTGGCGCAGTACACGGCGCCGCCGGGGTACACCTCGTGCCCGGCCACGGACCCGATGTTCACCACGTGGCCCCGCCCGCGCGCCACCATGCCCGGCGTGAGCGCGCGCGTGGCGTAGAGGAGGCCCTTGACGTTGGTGTCGATCATCTCGTCCCAGTCCTCCGTCGTCCCCTCCTGCAGCTTCTCCAGCCCGCGCCCCAGCCCGGCGTTGTTCACCAGCACGTCCACCTCCGCCCACTCCGCCGGCAGCCCGCCCAGCGTCTCGGCCACCGCCTGCCGGTCGCGCACGTCCAGCGCGATCAGGTGGCACTCGGTGCCGTGCTCGGCGCGCAGCTCCTCCGCCAGCGCCTGCAGCCGGTCCGTGCGCCGCGCCGCCAGCACCAGCCGCGCCCCCTCCCGCGCGAACGCCCGCGCGCACGCCGCTCCGATCCCCGCCGACGCGCCGGTGATGAGTACGGTCTTGAAAGCTCGGTTCATCTCCAAAGTCTCGGTTAGGAACCCGCCCGCGGCGCGGATTTGCCGCTCGACGGATGGTCAGCTCGCGATGACGCCGCGCACGATGCGCCCGCAGGGAAACATCCCCGCGCGCTCAAGCGTCCGGCGCGAAGCGACGTTCGTGCCGCCGCACCGGGCCGCGGGCACACGCCCCATCTCGTAGCAGACGCGCTTGAGCTCCTGCACGAGGAAGCTTCCCAGGCCCCGCCCCTGGTACGGCGCCGCGACCTCCATGTAGACGTCCGCAAAGGGCGGGTTGTAGTAGAAGGTGAGCCCTCCGGTCGCCACGATCGCGCCGTCGTACTCGAGCCCGTACTCGCCCTCCGCCTCGTGCGTGTGCTCGAAGACAGACCCGCGATCCGCCTCCGCCAGACGCCGGAACGAGGCCCCGGCGGGCGCATGCCGCGTCGTGAGCCCGTCCGCGAAGAGGATCGTCGGGCTCGACACCTCCGCCGCGCAGTCGAACAGCATCAGCAGGAGCAGTGGATCGTTCGTCTGCGCCTCGATCGTCCGCGCGCCGCTCCTGGCGATCAGCTCCCTGAAGAGCGGCAGGGCCGACCCTCGAAAGCGCGGGAGCAGATAAAGCTCCTTCACGGTATCCCGCGGGTCGCGCGGCGCCCCGCCCACCGACCCGTACCCGGCGAGCTCCCCATCCAGCTGCAGATGGTACGACGTCGTGAAGCCGCGCGCGTGCCACGAGTCGTGCACGATCTGGCACCCCATCTCGCCGCGATACTCCTCCCGCATCCCCAGGATCCCCCCGAGCGGCACCTCCACGGCTTCGACATGCGGAGTGTTCAGCAAGGTGCTCTCTCCGGGATGGGATACCACGTTTCGTGTACTTCCATCCAGCTAAGCCGGGAACGCGAGATACTCCGCTGGCACAGCATCCGTAAGCCACACGCCGTTGGCGGAGAGGAAGAAGCGGTGCCCGTCCGCGTGCATGCGCGCGGCGTCCACGCGCAGCACGGCGGCGCGGCCGTGGCGCGCGCCGACGGTGGTGGCGGTCGCCTCTTCCGCGGAGAGGTGGACGTGCTGGCGGGTCCCCGGCACCAGCCCCTGGCGGCGGATGGAATCCAGGAAGCGCGTGGCGGTGCCGTGGAAGAGGACAGCCGGGGGCGCCACCGGCTCCAGCCCCAGATCCACCTCCACCGAGTGCCCCTGGCTGGCGCGGATGCGCGACCCGTCCTCGCTCAGGGCGAAGCGCTTCTTGTCGTTCTCCTCCACTACCCGGCGGAGCGCGGCGTCGTCCAGCGGCACCCCGGCGCGCGCGGCGGCGGCGAGCAGGCCATCGACGCGCGCCCACCCGGCGGAGTCCAGCTCGACCCCGAACTTCGCGGGCTCGTGGCGGAGCACCAGGCTCATCCACTTGCTCAGGCGTACGAGTGCTCTCCGTGGCTCTGTGCCTCTGTGTGAGCCCTTCGGTTCTCCCGTCACGCGTCCTCCATCTGGCCCAGCAGGTGGCGCCGCACGCGGTCCAGGGCGATCTGCGCGGTCATCCCCTTGACCCACTCGCGTCCACGGTCCCCCACGTCGTAGCGGCGCGACCAGACGCCGCCCTCCCACGCCACGGCGATGCACACGGTGCCCACCGGCTTCTCGGCGGTGCCGCCGCCGGGGCCCGCGATGCCGGTGGTGGAGACGCCCAGCGCGGCGCCGGCCAGGCGGCGCACCCCCTCGGCCATCTCCTCGGCGGTCTGCGTGCTCACGGCGCCGTGCTCGCGCAGCGTCTCCGCGCGCACGCCCAGGACGCGCTCCTTGGCCTCGTTGGAATAGGTCGCGACGCCGAGCAGGAAGTAGGCGGAGCTCCCCGGCACGTCGGTGATGCGATGGCCGATCAGCCCGCCGGTGCACGACTCGGCCACCGCCAGCGTCATCTCCCGCTCGCGCAGCAGCCGCCCCACCGTCTCCTCCATCCCTTCGTCGCCGATGGCGTAGACGTGGGTGCCCAGCCGCTCCCTCACCCGCGCCTCCAGCACGTCCAGCCGCCCTTCGAGGTCCTCGTCCGGCGCGCCGCTCACGGTCAGTCGCGCCTGCACGCGGGGGAACGCGGCGCGGAAGGCGAGCCGCGCCTCGGCCGGATGGACCACGCCCACCAGCAGCTCGTCCAGCTTGCTCTCCGCGAGACCGAAGGTGCTGAACACGCGCGACACGAAGCGCCGCCCCGGGTTCCGCGCCGCGGCCCAGGGGATCAGCGTCTCGCGCGCCATCCTCCGCAT
>DASVSA010000298.1:0-1594 GCA_036388335.1 Longimicrobium sp.
GAGCGAGACGGCCGCGCGGCGCTGCTCCGGTGCCGTGGTCTCCGCCAGCGCGGCGAGGCTGGCGGGGCGGATCGCCTCGCCCGCGAGCGACCACGCCAGCGTCAGCGCGAGCACCGCCGGAAAGGAGTGCGCCAGCGGAAAGAGCAGGAGGAGCAGGCCGGAGAGGACGAGCGAGAGCTCCATCACCCGCAGCGCCCCCAGCCGATCGCACAGCCACCCCGCAAAGGGCGCGCTGCACAGGCTCCCCACGCCGTACACGGTGAGCGCCGCCCCGGCCACGCGGGCGGGGAGGTGCATGTGCTGCGTGAGGTAGAGCACCAGGAAGGGGAGCGCCATCGTCCCCGTGCGGTTCACCAGCGTGGTGGCGAAGAGGAGCCACACGTCCGCCGGCAGCCCGCGCAGGCCGCGCCAGGGGTTGGGGATCATAAGAGATTACCGAGGCACAGAGACACAGGATGCTCTCCGTGTCTCTGTGCCTCTGTGTGAGATTGCGGGTTCGAGCGCCGCGGCTCCCCTTACCGCTTGATGAGGCGGAGGAAGCGGAGCAGGACGGGGAAGAACCGGCCCAGCAGCTTGGTCACGAAACCAAGCAGGACCGTGTTCACGAGGAGTCGAAGCAACAACATGGCGGGTCACGGTTCGGGGGACGCGTTGCTCGTGGAAGGCCGTACGCGGCTGCGCGGCCGCGGGTTTCACTCCACCGGGGCGCCCGCCGCCCTCAGCTCCGGCGCCGAGATCTCGAAGAGGCGCGACCACAGCTTCCCCGTCACGAACAGGCGCCCCGTGGCCGGGTCGAACGCGATGCCGTTGGGCACCGCCTCGGGGTCGGCGGCGGTGGCCTCGGGGAGGAGCTGGCCCACGTCCAGCCACGCGATCACGTGCCCGTCGCGCGGGTCGATGCGGGCGATCCAGTCCTTGTGCCACACGTTCGCCCAGATCTCGCCGCGCACCCATTCCAGCTCGTTGATCTGGTCCACGAAGTCGGCGCCGTTCTTCACCTCCAGCGTGCGCGTCACGCGAAAGGTGGAGGGGTCGATGAAGCGCAGCACCGACGAGCCGTCGCTCAGGATCAGCGAGGTGCCGTCGGTGGTCAGGCCCCACCCCTCGCCCTCGTAGTTGAAGGTGCCGGTCTGCCTGAAGGTGTTGACGTCGTAGATGAACCCCACGCCATTCTGCCAGGTGAGCTGGAAGACGCGGTCGCCCAGCACCGTCAGCCCCTCGGCGAAGTACTGCCGCGGCACGTCCACGCGCTGAAGCACCTCGCCCGTCTCCAGCTTCACGCGCCGCAGCGACGACTCGCCGAAGCGCCCGGTGCTCTCCAGCAGCTCGCCGTTGCGGAAGACGAGCCCCTGCGTGAACGCCCTGGGATCGTGCGGGTAGCTGCGCACGGCGGAGGCGGCCTGCACGGGGGCGCCCGTCGGGTTGGCCTGCACGTCGCCCGTGTCGTCGGCGCACGCGCCAAAGGTGGCGGCCATCAGGGTACCAGCCAGAAAGGTGCGGAATCGTCGCATGAGATGGTGGGTCCAGGAAGTCCGAGCGTGCGTGCTGGAGATTAGCGGCGGAACGGTTTGCGATCAACAGCAGTGCGTGAGTG
>DASVSA010000299.1:0-7633 GCA_036388335.1 Longimicrobium sp.
GGCGGAGGGCGCGGCCCTCCACGCCGCCACCCCCGCCGCGGTCCCGCCCGCGCACAGCAGCACGGCGCAGGCGATGATCGTCTTCCTCATGGCGCTCACCTCCCCACGCGAAGCTGGAGACCGGCGTACACGCTGCGTGGCAGCCCCGGCGCGTACTCCGGCCCGCGCTGGGAGCTGGTGAACGACGCGCCCTCCGCGTAGCGCTCGCCGGTGAGGTTGTTGACGCGCAGCGTGGCCTGCAGCGCGCGCGTCAGCGGAAGGCTCCCCGAGACGGCGAGCAGGGAGTGGCCGCCGTAGCGGTGCTCGTTGGCGGCATCCATCCAGTACGCGCCCACGCGCTGCCACTCGCCCGTCACCCGCGCGTCGCGCAGGCCGCGCGGCGCGTAGCTCAGCCGCACGCTCCACAGGTCGCGCGGGGCGGACTCCATCTCCTTCCCCGCGAAGGAGACCCCGGGCCGCGGCTCCCACTCCTCGTAGGTGTGGCGGGCGCGGGATGCGCTCACGTCCGCGCGCACCCCGGCGCCCAGCTCGGCGCCCACACCCAGCTCCACGCCGCGGTGGAGGGTGTGCCCCGCGTTCACCGTCTCGCGGGTGTTGGCGGCGGGGTCCACCAGCGTCAGCACGTCGTCGCGCACGTCCATGCGATAGACCGCGAGCGTGTAGGCAAAGCGCCGGCCGAGCTCGCCGCGCGCGCCGGCCTCGTAGCTGTCCGCGCGGATGGGGCGGAGCTCCAGGGTGCCGTCCGAGCGTCCGGCGCGGAAGAGCTGGCCCTCGGAGGGTGCGCGGAAGCCGTGCGAGTACGACACGAAGAGGCTGGCGGCGCGGGACGCCTCGTAGGTGGCGCCCAGCTTGGGGCTGAGGTGGCCGTACTCCACGCGCGCATCGTCCGGGCGCCGGTAGGCCCCCGTATCCACCGCCTGCAGGTGGTTGTCGTAGCGGTAGCCGATGCGGTCGTAGCGCAGCCCGGCCGTGACGTTGAGGCGGGGCGCGGCGGCCACCTGTGCGTGCAGGTAGGGAGAGACGCCCAGGAAGGCCACGTCGTAGTCATAGGTGCGCGCGCCCCGCGTGTAGCTGCGGTAAAAGGGATCGCCCGCGCCGCCCGTGGACGACACGACGCGGTTCTCGCGCCGGAAGCCGGGGCTGTAGTCCACGTCCGTCCCCACGATCAGGCGCGTCCGCAGCGGCTCCGCGTCCACGCGGTAGCGCGCCACCACGCCCAGAGAGCGGTGGCCCGTGGTGTAGACCGTGGGATCGTAGGTGAGCGACCAGTCGGGGAGGATCTCCATCTCGTTCCAGCGCACGAACGGCGTCACGCTCACCCGCGAGCCGCGCCCCGGCCGCTCCCAGGCGGAGGAGAGGCGCAGCGCGCGCACCCTGCGGAAGGAGATGGGCGTGTAGTTGCGCGTGGGATTCTCCTCGTAGTCGGCCTCCGTCAGCGTGGAGGCCCCCGCCGTCTCCTGGTCGATGCTGGAAGCCGCCAGCACCGTCTTGAGCGACGCACCGCCGAAGAGGTGATCCCACCTGAGCGTGCCGCTCTGCCGGTCGTACGCCGTGCTCTCCCGCCACCCGGACGAGCGCGTGAGGTTGAGGTCGGCGCGCACGCCGTCGCGGGGGCCGCGCGTGGTGGCCGAGGCCAGCACGCGTCCCCAGCCGAAGGCGCCGTTCTCCACGTACGCCTCCGCCCCCGTACGCGCGGAAGGGGCGCGCGTCTCCACGTTCACCACCCCCCCGATGGCGTCGCTGCCGTACAGAGCGGTGGCGGGGCCCTTGAGCACCTCCACGCGGTCCGCCTGCGGGACGTTGATCTCGTAGAGCGCGTTGTGGTTGAAGAAGCCCGTGGAGCGCGTGGGGATGCCGTCTTCCAGGTACAGGTAGACGGGGTTGGTGGTCTTGGGCTGGCGGATGGCGGTGGTGTGCCCCTCGCCGCCCGTGGCGCTCACCCACACGCCCGGGATGCGCTGCATGATCTCGGAGGGGTGAGTGGGCCGCGCCGCGCGCAGGTCGGCCGACGAGATCACGCCCACCGACGCGGGCGTCTCGCCCAGGCGCCGCACCTCGCGCGTCGTGCTCACGACGACCGTGGGCAGCACGACGTTCTCCTCGGCGAGCGCGAAGTCGGCGCGCGCCACCGCGCCCGCGGCCACGCTTACCGTGCGGACGGTGGTGGCCAGCCCCACGCGGCGGGCGGTGAGGCGCTGCTCTCCGGTGGAGAGGCGCTGGATGCGGAAGCGGCCGCGGGCGTCGGTCAGGGCGGAGGCGTCGCCCGCGCGGACTTCGACGCCGGCGAGGGGCTCGCCGCTGGCGGCGAGGGTGACGGTGCCCTCCACGACGCCCGTTTCCTGGGCGGGTGCGGGGCGTGCGGCGACGGTGGCAAGCACGGCCAGGACGGCCGCGATGCTGCGGATGGGGAACAAGGTCCACCTCTTGAGCTGGCGTCTCGATCCACGCCGCGGCCGGACCGGCGGGATGCCGGCCCTCGGGTGACCACGGGGGATTGGGAAAGCTCAGCCTTGCGGCGGACCCTGCGCGTACGGGAGGAAGAACGGGGGTACGGTCGGCGCGGCCCACTCGGCGCGCGGGAAGGTGGCGGGCCCGGCGTGCACCACGGCCACGCGCAGCCCCGCCCCGCCCTCGTCGGGCGGCAGCGGGACGCCGCCCGCGGAGGGGCACCCGCTGGCGCAGGTGCACCCGCCGTGCTCCGGTGCGGGCGCTTCATCGTGCCCATCCCCATGCCCGCCATGCCCTGGCGCGTCCGCGTGCGCCGCCGGGGCCCCGCCGTGGTGCGGGCACGCGTGCAGCCCGGCCGCTTCCCCGCCCCAGGCGAGGAAGAAGAACGCCGCTGCGAGCAGCGCGGAAAGCCGGTGGAGCGGAGAGCGGTTCACGGTCGTGGGAGCGGGTGATCAGACTTCACCCACCAATATGCATCGGGGGAGCGCGCGTGAGAATGGTGCTGTTCACGCTCCCCGAGCGGGGAATTTCCTCACACAGCGGCACGGAGACACAGAGAGAAACCCCTCCTCCGTGTCTCTGTGCCTCTGTGTGAGCCCTGCTGTTGCCTACCCTGCCCTCGCCACCACACCCGCCACCGCCATCTGCCGGGCCGGCGAGCCGCCGCGGTGCGAGAAGAAGTCAGGCTCGCCGCAGAGAGTGCAGTGCGAGGAGAGGGTGACGTGGTCGGGGAGGAGCCCCTCGGCCACGGCGCGTCCCGCGATGGCGGCGCGCAGGTCGATGGGGGTGTTGGACGTGGGCGGCTCGCGGTCCGGGTACACCCCCGCGTGCACCTCGGGCCCCACCTCGTAGCACTCGCCGCAGATGGCGGGGCCGCAGTGGAGCCAGAGGCGCTCCGCCGGGGCCTTCCAGCTATCCACCAGGCGGTGGATGCCGCGCTCCACGATCCCCGCAGCCGTCCCCCGCCACCCGGAGTGGAGGAGGGCGATGGCGCGCGTCTCCGGGTCCAGCACGAACACGGGGACGCAGTCCGCCACGCCCACCGCCAGGAGCAGCTCCGGGCGGTCGGAGACGTGGCCGTCGAAGCGGTCCATCACCAGGATGCCGGGCGCGCCGCGCTCGCGGTGCACCCAGATGTCCGCCCCGTGCACCTGCCGCGCGTGGGCCACCGTCTCCATCCCGGTGGCACGCAGCAGGGCACGCCAGCGGTCCAGCGCCGGGCCCACCGGCTGGCTGCCGGCGAGCCCCAGGTTGAAGGGATCGGCCTCATCCCCCCGCCCCGTGGTGCCCTGCACGATACCGGGGAAGCGCTCGGCCCACTCCGGGTGCACCCACAGCGGCACGCCGCCCGGCGCGCGCACCTCGGCCACGGAGCGCACGGGCGGCGCGTCGGCCACGCTCATGGCATCCGCTGCTCGATGGGCCCCTCGCCCCCCGTGCGCTCCTCCGCGCCGGAGGACGGGAGGAGCGTGGTGCCGCCGCCCTCCAGCCGCCGCCGCAGCTCGGCGACCTCGGCGCGCAGATCGTCGAACTCCTTGCGCGACACGAAGTCGAGCCGCTCCCTCACGTCCCCCACCGCGCCCTGCGCGCGGGAGAGGGCGTCGGTGAGCGCCTGCTTGGCCCGCTCCGGCTTGAGGTCGCCGCGGTCCACCGCCTCCTGCAGCGTCTCCTCCACCGCCTCCTTGAACGCCGTCAGGACCCCGATCCCCGTGCGGATCCCCTCGCCGATCCCGGGGCGCTTGCGCTGGTCATCCGTCATAGCGGTTTCCCTGTTCTCTCTGTGTCTCCGTGCCTCTGTGTGAGACAGGCAGCCCTCAGGTGCGCGAGTCCGTCTTCTCGATCTCCGCACCCAGCGCGCGCAGGCGCTCGTCGATGCGCTCGTAGCCGCGCTCGATCTGGCCCGTGTTGTAGATGTCGCTGCGCCCCTCGGCGCCCAGCGCGGCGATGAGCAGCGCCATCCCGGCGCGGATGTCCGGGCTCTCCACCGGGGCGCCGCGCAGCCGGGCGGGGCCGATCACCAGGACGCGGTGCGGGTCGCAGAGAACCAGGCTGGCGCCCATCGACACGAGCTTGTCCGCGAAGAACATGCGGCTCTCGAACATCTTCTCGTGGATCAGGATGGTGCCCTTGCACTGCGTGGCCGTGGTAAGCGCGATGGAGGTGAGGTCGGCCGGGAACTGGGGCCACGGGCCGTCGCCCAGCGTGGGGATGTGGCCGCCCATGTCCATCTGGATCTCGGGGCTCTGCCCGCCCGGGATGAACAGGTCCTCGCCCCGCACCTGGATGTCCAGCCCCAGCCGGCGGAAGCCGATCAGCGTGGAGTCCAGGTGCTCGATGGCCGCGTCCTGGATGGTGATCTCGCCGCGCGTGACGGCCGCCAGCCCGATGAAGGAGCCGATCTCGATGTGGTCCGAGGTGATGCGGAAGCGCCCGCCGCCCAGCCGCTCGCGCCCCTCGATCTCCAGCGTCCCGGTGCCGATCCCGTTGATCTTGGCCCCCATCCCCACCAGCATGTGGCAGAGGTCCTGTACGTGCGGCTCGGCCGCCGCGTTGCGGATGCGCGTGGTGCCCTTGGCCAGCGCCGCGGCCATGGCGGCGTTCTCGGTGCCCGTCACGCTGGGCTCGTCCAGGAACATGTCCGCTCCCTTGAGGCCCCCCTCGGCGCGCAGGCCGAAGAAGCTGGGGTCCTCCACCACCTCCGCGCCCAGCTTGCGCAGCGCCAGGAAGTGGGTGTCCACCCGCCGCCGCCCGATCACGTCGCCGCCCGGGGGGGGAAGCTGCATCCCTCCCGTGCGGGCCACCATGGGCCCGGCCAGCAGGATGGAGGCGCGGATGCGGGCCGCCTGCCCCGCGTCGAGCTGCTTCTCGCCGACGTTGGCGGCGCGCACGCGCACCTCGTTGGGCCCCGTCCACTCGGTCTCCGCGCCCAGCACCTCCAGGAGGTTGAGCAGGGTCACCACGTCGCGGATGCGCGGGACGTTCTCCAGGAATACATCTTCGTCCGTCAACAGGGTGGCGGCGATCATGGGCAGCGCCGCGTTCTTGTTGCCGGTGGGGCGTACGACGCCGTTCAGCGGCTTGCCGCCGTGGACGATGAACTTGGGCACTCTCGGGCTCCGGATCGTGGGATGTGCGCCAACCCGCGACGTCGCCGGGGTGGCCGCGTCGCTGGGGGAGGCGGCGTCGCCGGGCGCAAAGATCGTGCACGGCGTGCGGGAGCTTGCTTGACACCCCTTCGCCGCGTGGGATAAGATGCGCGAACCGTTTCCGCAAGCCTGGAGGCCCGCGTGCAGCTCCTGATCGCCGTGGTCAACGAGGAAAATACGGAGGAGCTCCTCGCCGGCTTCCTGGAGCTGGGCGTCACGGGCGCCACCGTGCTGCAGAGCGAGGGGATGGGGCGCCTGCTGGCCAACGAGGTCCCCATCTTCGCGGGGCTGGAGACGCTGCGCCGCGCCCGCCCCCGCAACCACACCCTGTTCAGCGTGATAGACGAGGACAAGGTGGACCGGGTGATGGCCCTGGTGCGCGAGGTGTGCGGCGACCTCGACGGCCCCTCCACCGGCATCGCCTTCACCATCCCCGTCACGCGCGTAGAGGGACTCTCGCGGGAGCTGGGGCTGGGGTGACCGCCTGGGGCCCCGTGGTACGGCTGCAGGTGGAGCAGATGGCTCCCGTGCTGGGCGATCCGGACGCCAACCTGGCCCGCATCGCCCACGCTCAGGCCGACGCCGCCCGCGACCGGGTGGACGTGGTGCTCACCCCGGAGCTGGCCATCACCGGCTACGACGTGCGCGACCGCGTGCACCAGCTGGCCGCGCCGGAGTCGGACCAGCCCTTCCCCGCCCTGGCGCACGGCCCGGAGGTGGTGCTGGGCACCATCGAGCACGACCCCCGCTTCGTTCCCTACAACGCGGCTCTGCACCTGCGCCACGGCCGTGTGCTCCACCGCCACCGCAAGGTGCACCTCCCCACCTACGGGATGTTCGAGGAGGGGCGCTTCTTCGGCCGCGGCGACCGGGTGCGCGCGTACGACGCGGGCGGCGGGTGGCGCGTGGGCCTGCTGGTGTGCGAGGACCTGTGGCACCCCGCCCTCGCCTACCTGCTCGCCGCCGACGGCGCCCACCTGCTGATGGTGCAGTCCGCCGCCGCCGGGCGCGGCGCCTGGGCGGGCGGAGCGGGCGGCGGGCGCTGGGCCTCGCGGCAGTCGTGGGAGCACCTGGCCTGCGCCGCCGCCGCCGCGTACGGCGTGTACGTGGTGCTCGCCAACCGCGTGGGGGTGGAGGGAGGCTCGGTCTTCTCGGGCGGCTCCATCGTGGTGGCCCCCGGCGGCGAGATCGTGGCCCGCGCGGACGACATGGCCGAGGACCGCCTGGTGTGCGAGCTGTCGCTGGCCGCCGTGGCCGCCGGCCGGCGCCCCTTCTCCGTGGCCCGCGACGACCGGCCGGAGCTGGTGGCCCGCGAGCTGGCGCGCATCATGGAGGAGCGGTGAGCGGCGAGGGCCCGCGCGCGGCGCGCATCGCCGAGATCGTGGGCGCCGTGGCCCGCCAGTGCCTCGCCGACCGGGGAGCGCGGCGCGTGGCGCTGCTGGACGACGAATCGCCCGAGGCGGAGCTCGCCGCGCAGATGCTGGAGCGGGCGCTGGGGGAGGACGGGGTGCTGCGCGTGAAGGTGGAAGAGCCGGAGCTGGAACCGCTCTTGCAACTCGCGGGGCCCAACACGCGACTCAAGGAAGAGGCACGGCGGATGAAGGCGCGCCTGGTGGAGGGCGCCGTCACCGCGCACCCGGGGAACCGCACGGAGCTGCTGCTGTGCGCGCACTTCCCCCCCGAGACGCTCCTCCCCCTCGGCGACCTGTACGCCAGCGAGGTGGCGGAGCTGGCGGGCGGGTGGTCCGCGTCGCCGGAGGTGCGCTCGCTGGCCGGGGCCGCGGGCGGCATCGAAGCGCTCGACGCCGCCCTCCGCCGCTGGCTGGAAGCCCGCGACCCCGCCGGCCTCGACGCCCTCCCGGTGGACGTCGCCAACCGCGTGCAGCGCCACTTCCGCTCCGGCCGCGCCGCGCGCCTCGCCCCCCGCATCATTCCCAAGATGGGGACGCGGACCATCGGGGTGGACCTGCTGGAGTGATGGCGAAGAAGTGCGTGAGTGCGTGAGTGCGTGAGTGCGTGAGTGCGTGAGTGCGTGAGTG
>DASVSA010000300.1:0-10747 GCA_036388335.1 Longimicrobium sp.
TCGATGATCCCCGGGATGTCCGCGATCACGAACGAGCGGTGGTCGCTCAGCGTCACCACGCCCAGGTTGGGGGTGAGCGTCGTGAACGGGTAGTCCGCGATCTTGGGCGTGGCGGCCGAGACGGCCGAGAGGAAGGTGGACTTCCCCGCGTTCGGCTCGCCCACCAGCCCCACGTCGGCGATCAGCGTGAGCTCCAGCGTGATGCGGCGCTCCTCGCCCTCCTGGCCGGGGTCCGCGCGGCGCGGAGCCTGGTTGGTGGCCGTGGCGAAAGCCGCGTTGCCGCGCCCGCCGCGCCCGCCGCGCGCCACCACCACCCGGTCCTCCGGACGCATCAGCTCGCCGATCACCTCCTCGCTCTCGTCGTCGCGCACCACCGTCCCCAGCGGAACGCGCAGGACGAGCGCCTCGCCGTCGCGCCCGGTGCGGTCGTAGCCCTGCCCGCGCCCGCCGTGCGGAGCGCGGTAGTGCTGCTGGTACCGGTAGTCCATCAGCGTGGAGAGCTGCGGATCGGCCTGGAGGATGATGTCGCCGCCCTTGCCGCCGTTGCCGCCGTTGGGCCCGCCGTGCGGCACGCCCGTCTCGCGCCGGAACGACACCTCACCGTTCCCGCCGTCGCCCGCCTTCACCTGGATTGTCGCGTGATCTAGAAACACGTTCTTACGCCTCTCGTCCCCGATGCGCGGCGAACGCCGCGCCATCCGAACATCATTGTGAACGCCCCGTTGCGGACGAATGGTTTCGCAGCAACAACTACACGAAGTCCGCCTCCGCGGACTCGCTCTTCGGGCCGAACAGCAACCCTGTAGTCCCCCCGGGGGGACTTCGCGTGGTTGTTGCTGCGGTTTCAACCGCCCGGCTCGGCCGGCCCTACGATCTGAACCTCCCCTCCCACGGCGCGCGCACCTCCCGCCAGAGCGCCCGCACCTGTTCCGCGCGCTCCGCGTCCAGGTACTCGCACGCGATCTCGACGGCCTCGTCCACCTCCGCCACCGACGCGCCCGCGTTGAGCGAGCCGCGCAGGTGCGAGTGCAGCTGGCGCGGCACGTTCCACACCGCCAGCAGTGCAGCGATGCACAGCTCGCGCGTCGCGAGGTCCAACGTCGGGCGGCCGATTACGCGGCCGTAGCCGCCGGCCACCATCCACCCGTCCAGATCGGGGTGGAGCACGCGGACGTTGGCGCGCAGCTTCTCGTAGTTGGACCCGTACACGGCCGCGCACACCTGCTCGCCGCGCTCGTCCCACCCGCGCGGATCTTCGCCGAGCGAGGGGGAGGCGGGTAGTCCGCTAACCTCGCGCCAGAGCCCCAGCGCGTTCAGCGCGTCGGGGAAGCCCACGAAGAGGTGCGACTGCAGGAGCACCTCCTCCACCGCGGCCGGGTCGCAGCCCAGCGCCCCCTCCATCGCCGCGCGGATGGCCGCGGCGTCGCGGGTGGCGAGCGAGGCGGCGACGCGCAGCAGGGCGGCGTCAGGCATCGGGAGTGGTGAGGCGGATGCGCGGGCGCAGCTGCCCCACCGTCTCCCCGCGCGTGTTCACCACCTCCGGGAAGATGAAGGTGTGGAGCCGTCCCAGGTCGTCTTCCGAGATCAGGTCCAGCTCCCTCAGCACGCCGATGATGGCGGGCCCTACCGCGCGGTCCGCGCCGTCCTCCACCTTGAGCGCGATCCCCAGCTCCGCGCCGGGAACGCCCACGCAGTACACCCCCTCCGCGCCCACCTTGGCGAAGACGCGCCCCCCGGCCACCCGCGTGAGCTCGGTGCAGAGCCGACCCTCGCCGGCCACCATGTCGGGGTGCTCCGTCATGGCCGCCACGATGCGCGTGGGCCCGGGATCGCCGCCGCGCACGGCGGCGGCGAGGGAGGCGTAGGCCAGCGCCATGTGGCGCAGCGGCAGGGCAAAGGTCACCACGCCGCACCCGTCGGTCCCCAGCCCCACGGCCTCCTGCGGGAGCCGCGCCCAGCGCGCCACCTCGGCCAGCATCCTCCCCTGCACGGGGTGCTCCACGCGGTGGTACCCGTCCGTCTCCCACCCGCGCACGCGGGCCAGGAGCAGCATCCCGGCGTGCTTGCCCGAGCAGTTGTTGTGGAGGCGCCCCGGCGCGAGCCCCGCCTCTTCCAGCTCGCGGCGCGACTGCGCGTCGAAGGGCGCGTGGGCGCCGCAGGCCAGCGCCTCGGAGGTGCACCCGCCCTTGGCCAGGATGGACTCGGCGGTGGCCACGTGCCGGGCGCTCCCCGCGTGCGACCCGCAGCACAGCGCCAGCTCCGCCCCGGTGAGCCCGAAGCGCTCGGCGGCGCCGTCCTCCACCAGCGGCAGCGCCTGGAGCGGCTTGGACGACGAGCGGATGAAGCTCACCCCCTCCGGGTCGCCGGACGAAGCCCGCAGCCGCCCCTCGGCGTCCACCACGGCCACGTGCACGCGGTGCCGGCTCTCGCCCACCGCCCCGCGCACCAGCTCCACCACGCTATCGCTCATCGCTCACGACGGGTTACGGTGTGAGTGGACGAGAGTGCCTAGTGCCTAGTGCCTAGTGCCTAGTAACTGCCGTCCAGCACTCAGGACTCGGGACTCAGGACTCAGGACTTCGGTTCACTGGGCACTCGGCACTAGGCACTAGGCACTAGGCACTTCCAAAACTAAAAGAGGAGAGGCACCTCGGCACCCCTCCTCCCAAAGATTGCGGCCGGGCTGGCCGCTTCTACACGACTCCGCTACTTCCGGGTCGCCGCCACCGGACCGCGGGGCTGCGACGCCTGCGCGGCGCGGAAGAGCGCCGCCTGGTTGGGCGAGGCGCGCAGCAGGCGGATCGTCTCCTGCAGCACCGTGTCGCTGGCGTCGTTGCGCTGCGCGGCCACCGAGGGCCCGAAGCGCGAGCGCGAGATCTCGTCCACCAGCCTCATGTCCACGTAGCGCTGCGCCGCGTTGAACTGCTCGCGCGTGACGGCCACCCCGGCGCGGCTGACGCGCCCGAAGAGGGTGTTGCGCATCTCCTGCGTCACCGGGAAGCTCGGCGTGAGCCCGGGGTTGTTGCGGCCGTACTCCACCGCGTAGCGCAGCAGCTCGCTCTCCCACTTGCCGACGTCCTTGGCCAGGGCGCGGAAGAAGTCCTTCTCGGCCGCGGTGGCCGTGTCCTGCCTCACCACCAGGTCCGGCACGATCCCGCCGCCGCCGTACACGGTGCGCCCGCCGTCGGTGCGGAAGGGCTTGCGGGCGATGGTGTCCTCGACGATCGGCGTCCCCGTCTCGCTTACGTCGGCCGTCTCCTCGGCCGCCTCGGCGTCGTCGCCCTCCTCGTGCTCCTTCTGGATGGAGCGGCCCACGGGCGTGTACCACTTGGCCGTGGTCATCTTGAGGAAGTTGCCGCCCGAGAGGGGGAAGAGCGACTGCACGGAGCCCTTGCCGTACGTGGCGCTCCCCACCACCAGCGCGCGGTCGTGGTCCTGCAGCGCGCCCGCCACGATCTCGGCGGCGCTGGCGCTGTACGGGTCCACCAGCACCACCATCGGCAGGTCGTACGCCTCGTCGGTGGTGGCGCGGAAGGTCTCGCTCTCGCGCGGGTCGCGGGCGCGCGTCTCCACGATGGCCTGCCCCGTCTTCAGGAACAGGTCCGAGACGGAGACGCCCTGGTTGAGGAGCCCGCCCGGGTTGCGGCGCAGGTCCAGCACCAGCGACTTCATCCCCTCGCCGCGCAGGCGGGTGATGGCCGCGCGGATCTCGTCGGTGGAGGTCTCCGCGAACACCGTGAGGTTGATGTACCCCACGCCCGGCGCCGCCATGTACGCGTACGGCACCGACTGCACGCGGATCTCGGCGCGCACGATACGGAAAGTGATCGGCTCGTCCACGCCAACGCGCAGCACCTTGATGGCGACCGGTGTCCCCCTGGGGCCGCGCAGCACCTTGACCGCCTCGTCGTCGCTCCACCCCTTGGCGTCGCGGCCGTCGATCTCGATCATGCGGTCGCCCACGCGCACGCCGGCGCGCTCGGCCGGGGTGCCGGGGAGCACGCCCACCGCGGTGATGTAGTTGTCGCGCGGGGCGATCTGGATCCCCACGCCCGCGTACTCGCCGCTCGTCTGCAGGTGCAGCTGAGCGTACTCTTCGGCGGACATGAAGGTCGTATGGGGGTCGCCCAGCTCGCGCAGCATCCCCTTGATGGCCTTCTGGTAGAGCTCCGACGCGGGCTGCGGATCGACGTAGCGGGTCTGGACGTAGCGGACCACCTCGTCGAACAGCTCCGCCCGCCGGTAGATGCTGTCCTGCGCCCCGGCTCCCTGCTGAAGGAGCCAGCCGCCGGACACGAGTGCGACGCCGGCCACCAGCGCGGGGGCAACGACGGTACGGTTGAGCTTCATTCCGCCTCCCAGGAGCAATGCGGGGACACCTAACCGCGAAGTGCCAAGTGCCAAGTGCCAAGTGCCAAGTGCGTCAGGACTCAGGACTCAGGACTCAGGACGTACGCCCTGCAAGCCGCCAAATCCTCCGAGCACCTGTCTAGCTTGTAAACCCGCTCCCCGGAAAGGTTTCCGGGAACCGGGAAGCGAGCGCGGCGACCACTCGGCGGTGCACCTCGTCCGCGGGGGCTCCCGCGTCCACCCGCACGACTCCTGCCACGCGGCCGGCCATGTCGCGGTAGGCGGCGGCCACCCGCCCGTGGAACTCCGCCCCGGCGCTCTCCATCCGGTCCGGGTCCATCCCCGCGGCGCGCTGGCGGCGGGCTCCCTCTTCCGGATCCAGCTCCAGCAGCACCGTGGCGTGGGGCGAGAGCCCGCCCGTCGCCACGCGGTTGCAGGCCACGATCTCGTCCGCCGGCAGCCCGCGTCCGCCGCCCTGGTAGGCGAGGGTGGAGAGCTCGAAGCGGTCGGCGATCACCACCCGCCCCTCGCGGAGGCCGGGCCTCACCACCTGGTCCACGAAGGCCGCGCGCGCCGCCAGCATCAGGAACAGCTCGCTGCGGGCGGGGACGGCAAGCTCCAGGTCCGAGAGCACGGTGGCGCGCACGCGCTCGCCCAGCGGGGTGGAGCCGGGCTCGCGCGCCACCACCGGCGCGCGCCCCGCCGCCGCCAGCAGCTCCGCCAGGAGGCGCACCTGCGTGGTCTTCCCGGAGCCTTCCACCCCTTCGAAGGCAAGGAACAGGCCCGCTGAGGTCATCGATTCAGGTCCGTGATGCGAAAGGCTCACACAGAGACACGGAGACACAGAGAGATGAGCTCTTCTCCGTGTCTCCGTGTCTCTGTTGCGAGCTGCAAGTGGCTCAGCGGGCGAAGACGGTCACCGAGACGGAGCCGCGCCAGAAGGGCTCGTCGAACCCCGCGGCGTCGCCGCCACGGGTGCCGCGCTCGATGGCCGCGTCGAAGAGGGCGGCGCCGCGGCCCAGGCGGGCGCCGATCCCCGCGCTCACCGCGCGCTCGTCCGGGAACTCGGCGTCGGTGCCCAGGAAGCGGAACGGGAGGCGGGCCATGCGCGCGCCCAGGCGCAGCGGGAACGGCTGTCCCAGGATGCTGAGGCCGTCGTACTCCAGCCCCGCCGAGGCGTTCATCGCGTCGCGCGCGCCGCCCCGGCTGAGGATGTCGTCGTCCGCGGCGGACCACCCCGCCCAGCGGCCCGAGACGGCGAGCACGGTGTGCCCCGTCACCCGCGCGCTGGCCCCCGCGTCCACCGTCAGCGGCAGCGAGTAGGTGCGGTCCGCCACCGTCTCGTCGTCCACGTCGCCGGTCAGCTCGCCGCCGCCGGAGACGGCGCCGGCCACGGTGAGCGCGGCGAGCGGAGTCCAGCGCACGCCCACGGCCCCGCCGAGGCCAGTGTACGTGACGGTGGAAGCACTCTGCGCCGGGATCAGCCCGCCCACGAAGCGGGTGGAGGTGTCGCGCACGGCGCCGGTGAACACGTCGAGCGCCGCGCCCACGGCCAGCCGCGGATTCACCTGGTAGCCGACCCCGCCGCGGAAGCGCGCGACGCCGCCCTGCGAGCGGAAGCGGTCTTCCACCGGCACGCGCCCCGTGCTCAGCGTCACCGAGTCGCTGCGGGTGACGCGGTAGTTCTGGTCCAGGAACGACCCGTACCCCACCGAAACCGTGAAGCGGCCGCGAGTGGGGAAGGCCGCCTGAACCGAGGGGAAGCGCGCCGTGCTGCCTTCCGTCGCCTCGGCGCCGGCGGTAGCCTCGAAGAGGTCGGGCTGGAAGGTCACCGACACGGCGGCGGCAAGTATCCCCACCGCGCCGGCCGGGTTCACCAGCGAGAAGCTGGGCTCGGGAAGCCCCAGCGCCACTCCGCCCATCCCCCGGGCGCGCGCCTCCAGCGGCTCGATGGGGTAGCCCAGCCCGCGCGTGGCGAGCACCGACTGCGCAGCGGCGCCGCCCGCATGGAAGGCGAGGAGGGCAAGGGCCGCGAAGCCCGCTCTATAAAAGGTACGGCTCATGGCAGCTCGGCGCGGGCACGCGGGGTGTAGACGATGCGGAGCCGGGGCTCCGGGGCGAAGGCGGCGAGCCCGAAGGTCTGGAACTGCCGGATCGACGAGATGCCCACCGACGGCCCGCCCAGCAGCGCAAAGGTGGTGGGCACCGTGTCGCCGCGCGACGCGACGGTGGCGAAGTTGGTGAAATCCAGCTCCACCGTGGTGTCGCCCGGCGCGAACACGGCGGCCTGCTGCGGCGTCACCAGGTTGCGGACCAGCGCCACCACCCGCGCGTCCGGGTCCAGCACCGGCTCGCCCAGCGGCGCGCGCCGCCCCAGCTCCGGCTCCGTGATGGAGAACACGGAGAGGATGGTGGAGTCCAGCGGACTGAATGCGGGCGACACCGGCAGGCGGCGCAGGATCAGCGACACGCGGTTGAGGCTCACGTCGCGCAGCGCCACACGGCCGCAGGGGGTGGTGCCGGCGGGGCACGCGTCCAACGAGTCCGGGAAGACGAGGCTGAACAGCGAGCGCGCGGAGCGGATGCCGCCGGCCGCCAGCGCCCCCACGGGCTGCGGCGGCTCCGGCGTGAACACGAAGGTGTTGGGCTGGCTTCCCAGCGAGATGTCCGTGCTGATGAGGGTGTCGCGCAGCGCGCTCGCGGGGCGCAGGCTCACCCGCAGCACCGGCGGCTGGCTGCCCTGGTCGATCTGCAGCCTCGCGCCCGTCTCCGCGACGCTCAGCATCAGCCCGAAGCCCGTGCTGTCGCGCAGCGCGGCGACCGCGGCCGAGTCCAGCGGCAGCACGAGGGAGTCGCCCGCCTGCGCCGTGTACACGCGCTGGCTCAGCAGCGCGCCGCGGGTGCCGCCCGGCGTCGCCCAGGGGGTACGCACCCCGGACGTGTCCGAGGCGTTCTCCCAGGTGGCCGTGGGCGCGTGCCAGTTCTGGGCGATGCGGTACGCCTGCAGAGTCACGGGGCCGGCGGAGGAGCTGGCCGAGTCCAGCCGCACCACCAGCGACCCGCCCACGGCGCGGTACACCGTGTCCGTGCGGTTGACGTTGTCCTGCGTGTAGCGCAGCTCCGCCGGGAAGCCCCGGGAGGTGCGGTACAGCGCGTTGGCGCTCAGCTCGCCGCCGAAACGGTTGGCCACCACCGAATAGGGCGCGTTGGCGGGGCCGCTGTAGTTGGTGAACACGCCCAGCGGCCGGAACGCCGCCCCGGCCGGGATGATCACCTCGCGCGTCGTGGGACGCGTGCCGCCGGGGAAGAACGGGTCGCCCGCCAGCGTGGGCGAGTCGTCGCCGCACGCCGCGGAGCCCGCCACCAGCGCGGCGAGCAGGAAGGTCCTGCGCAGGCCGATACGACGTAGCATCAGAAAACCGGAACGGTGTGTGTGCGGGCGGCCTCGGCCGCCCCGGGGTTCAAGCCCCCCCCGCCGCGCCACGGTAGGTGCGCGGAAGGCGGAGCCCCAGCCCCGTGAGGATCTCGTATGATATGGTGCCGCAGCGCGCGGCTACCTCGTCCACCCTGATCTCGGCGTCGCCGTCGCCGCCGATGAGGGTGGCGACGTCGCCGGCGCGGACCTCGCCCGGAACGTCCGTGAGGTCCACCACCGTCATGTCCATGGAGATGCGGCCCACGATCGGCACGCGGCGCCCATGGACCAGCGCTTCGCCGCCGGCCGTGGTCAGGCGGCGGGGGAGCCCGTCGCCGTAGCCGATGGCCAGCGTCCCCCACCGCTCTTCGCGGCGGGCCGTGTAGGTGGCGCCGTAGCCCACCGTGGCGCCGGGCGGAACCCGCTTCACCAGCGCCACGCGGGCGCGGAGCGCGGCCACCGCCTCGGGCCTCACGCCGGGCCCCGCCTCGCCGCCGTACATGAAGATGCCGGGGCGCACCACGTCTCCCCCGAAGCCCGCGCGGCGCACCGAGGCGGCGCTGTTGGAGGAGTGAACCAGCCGTCCCGCGCCCCCGGGCAGCAGCTCCAGCGCGGCGCGGAAGCGCTCGTGCTGGGCGTCGGCCGAGGCGAGCACCGGCTCGTCCGCGGAATGGAAGTGCGTAAAACACCCCTCCCACTCCAAAAGGTCCCCTGCCCGCTCCGCGACGGCCCTTCCCCACTCCGCCGCCTGGCCCGCGGGGAAGCCGGCGCGCCCCATCCCGGTGTCGATCTCGGTGTGGAACGCCAGCCGGCGGCCCGCGGCGCGCGCCGCGTCCGCCCAGTGAGCCACGGCCTCGATGTCGGACAGGGCGAGCGTGAGGCCGGCCGCCGCGGCGCGGGGGTACTCGCCGGGGGGCGTGGGGGCGGTAACCAGCACGCGCCCCTCCCAGCCGGCCTCGCGCAGCGCCTCGCCCTCGGCCACCGCCGCAACCCCGAAGCCCCAGAGCGCCTCCGGCTCCAGCGAGGCGGCGATGTGGCGCGCCACGGGGGCCAGCCCCAGCCCGTAGGCGTTCGCCTTCACCATGGGCACGAGCGCGGCGCCGCCGGCCGCCTCGCGCAGGTGGCGGAGGTTGCGCAGCAGGGCGGCGAGGTCCACCTCCACCCATGCGCGGGAGGTGCGGCGCGCGGTATCTTCTGGCGAAATTGGCACAAATCGCGTAGTATAGGCCCCCTGTGACAAGCCCGCAACCCGACTCCGAGCCCGCCCGCCCCGCCGTCGAGGGCGTACTGGACCGCGCCCTCGCGCTGGTCCAGTTTCTTCGCGCCCACTGCCCCTGGGACGCGAAGCAGACCCCCCGTTCCCTCCAGCGCTACCTGCTGGAAGAGGCGCACGAGGTGGCCGACGCCATCAACGCGGGTGAGCCCGCCGCGCTGCGCGACGAATTGGGCGACCTGCTGCTGAACGTGGCCTTCCAGGTGGTGATCGCCGAGGAGCAGGGCGCCTTCAGCCGGGAGGATGTGGTGGCCGGCCTGGAGCAAAAGATGCGCCGACGCCACCCCCACCTCTACGGGCTGGGCGAGGCGGAGGAGTGGGCAGCCATCAAGGCCCGCGAGCGCGCCGCCCGCCCCCCCCGCGAAGGGCTGCTGGACGACCTCCCCTCGGGGATGGACCCCCTGCTGCGCGCCTTCCGCGTGCAGGAGCGCGCCGCCTACGTGGGCTTCGACTGGGACGACTGGCGCGGCGCGTGGGACAAGGTGCGCGAGGAGACGGACGAGGTGAAGGAGGCCATCGCCGCCGGCGACGCGGACCACCTGGAAGACGAGCTGGGCGACCTCCTTTTCGCCGCCGTCAACCTGGTGAGGCTGGCCGGCGCCCATCCCACCGCCGCGCTGGGGCGCGCCAACGCCAAGTTCGCGCGCCGCTTCCGCGGGGTGGAGGGGCTGGCCCGCGAGCGCGGCTTGTCGTTCGGCGAAGCCTCCCTCGCCGAGCTGGACGTGCTGTGGGACGAGGTCAAGCGCCGGGAGCGCGAACAGTGACGCCCCCCTCGCGCCACACGTCAGGCGGTATTGCTCCTCTCCGTGTTTCCGTGTCTCTGTGTGAGATCGTTTCTTCTTCGCACCTCGATATCCCCGAATGAAGCTCCGCTCACGCTTCGTCCTCACGCTGCTGGCTATCACGGTGGTGCTGATCGTGCCCGCCGTATCGGCGCTCTTCGCGCTGCGCGAGCTGCAGAACGTGGCGGCCCAGCTCCGCATCCGCGACACGGAGGCCACGGCTATCCTGGGCCGCATCCACACCGGGCTGGAGGAGCTGGACTACGCCCACAGCAACCACGTGGTGCTGTGGAACATCTCGCGCGACACCGCCCTCTACTGGCGCGCCCAGACGGACACGGCGGCGGCGCGCGTGGCGGGCGAGCTGCGCACGCTCAGCGCCCGGCCGCGCGCCTCGGAGGGCTTCCGCGGGGCGGCGCTGCGCGCCACCCGCCAGTTCGCGCGCCTGCACAGCGCCATCCGCGAAGAGCAGTCGCGGCTGGAGCGGGGCGTGGCCGATCCCAACACCGAGTTCCGCCAGTCGGTGGTGGTGCCGGCGTTCGACGCCATGGAGCACTCGCTGGACCCCATCGCCAGCACCATCAACCAGGAAGGCGAGGAGAAGGTGAGGCGGGCGCAGGAGATCGCCAATCGCGCCACCACCACCACGCTGGTGGCGCTGGCGGCGGCGCTCCTCGTCACGCTGGCCATCGGCGCGTGGCTCACGCGGGGGGTGCTGCGCCCCGTCAGCGAGCTGCGCCAGGGGATGGCGCACGTGGCCGAGGGCGACTTCACGCCCGAAATCCGCGTGCCCACCGCGCGGCCCGACGAGATCGGTGACCTGGCGCGCTCCTTCACCTCCATGGCCGAGCGCCTGGCCGAGCTGGACCGGCTCAAAGCCGAGTTCGTGTCGGTGGCCTCGCACGAGATCAAGACGCCGCTCAGCGT
>DASVSA010000301.1:0-2875 GCA_036388335.1 Longimicrobium sp.
CGTTGGCGCCGCGCAGGCGCAGCGACTGGGTCTGGTTGCCCCCGCCCGTGCCCGTGATGGTGAGCCCCCCGGCGTACGTCCGCAGCTCCAGCACCGGCGCGCTCACGGGTGTCGTCCACAGCCCCCGGTACGACTCTCCCAGCCACGCGCGCGGAAGCGGTGCGCGCGCGTACTGCGGCCCCGCCGCCACCCGCACCGTGTCGCGCCTCGGCGCCTGCGCCCCCGCCGCCACGGGCAGGAGCACGGACGCCGCCGCGACCACCTTCAGCGCGCGCCGCACTACGGCGTCCTCGCCGGCGGGGCGGCCGGCGGCGTGGCGGGGCGCGGCTGGTTGGTGCCGGGGGAGCTCGTGGACGGCGGCGCCGGTGTGGGGGTGGGCGCCGGGCGCGGCGTCACCGGCCGCACGGGCCCCGCCGGGTTGAGGCTGGCCGTGTCCGTGCCGGCCGGCGGAAGCTCGGCCTCGGTGGAGAGCTGCACGGGAGGAAGCCCCTCGGTGTCCAGGAAGATGGAGAAGTCCTCGCGGGCCGTGCCGTTGCGGTCCACCACGATCACGCCCAGCCGCACACGGCCGTCCTTGAGGAAGTCCACGCGGTGGAAGCCGCTGGCGCGCCGCGCGTAGCGGGTGCCGGTGATGGCGCGCACCGAAGTGGTGTGCCCGTAGACCCCCGCGCCGCTCACCACCTGGTAGCGCGCCGGAGCCCGGCGGAACACCTGCAGGTTGTGCTCGTGCCCCGCGGCGTAGATCAGCGGCGGGTTCTGCTGGAAGGCGCCCGCCAGCCAGATGCGCATGCGGGTGTACTCGCGCCCCGTCACGTCCTGCCGCGCGAAGATGCCGCCGTTGCGCACGTACGGGTGGATCTGCAGGTAGGTGGGCCAGTCGAAGTACCCGCCGTGCTCGCCGCCGCTCACCAGCGGGTGGTGCCCCACCACCACGGTGCGCCGCCCGCCGGCGCTGGCCAGC
Organism: Longimicrobium sp.; assembly: GCA_036388335.1. Lineage (GTDB taxonomy): Bacteria > Gemmatimonadota > Gemmatimonadetes > Longimicrobiales > Longimicrobiaceae > Longimicrobium. The sequence goes on from DASVSA010000301.1 coordinate 962, forward strand.
GCGCCGCGCACGGCGGCCACGATCTCCTGCTCGGTCTTGGTGGGGCACTCGGAGCTGGGCCCCTCCGGGCGCGAGCCGCTGGGCTGGAGCCACCACTCCGTGTCCAGCACGATCAGGCGCAGCGTGGGGTTGAGGTCGAGCACCTCCGGGCCCGGGCACCCGTTGTTGGGGAGCATCACCACCCGCCCGTTCCCCTTCTCGTCCACGTGGCGGTCCTGGCGGCGGATGAAGCGCCACCCCTCGGGGCTCCCGGCGTCCCAGTCGTGGTTTCCGGGCACGAGGACGCCCCGCCCGCCCGCGCTCAGCACGGCGTTGATCTGGTTCTCCAGGATCTGCTCGCCCAGCGCGCGCTCGGCCGTCTCGGTGGAGTCGGGGAGGCCGCGAGGGTAGAGGTTGTCGCCCAGGTACACCACGAAGGTCTGGTTCGGGTCGTCCTTTCTGATGGCGTCGCGGAGCGCGTTCAGCACCGGCTCGCCCTGCGGGCCGGGCGCGGGGAGCCCCGCGTCACCGATCAGGAGCAGCGTGTAGGCGACCGAGTCGCGCTGCACGAGGCCGATCACCTTGCCGACGTTGAACGCGCTCTTGTAGCACCCCGCCAGCAGCAGGGCGCAGGGGACGACGGCGGCCAGGGCCGCCCTCCAGCGTGCTTTGCTCTTCATCCGGATTCCTCTACGCCTGCTTGCGTTTCTTTTTGCGCGTACGGAAGGGCACGTACTCGGCCGCCGACACCTGGGCCGACCACCGCTCGTCCAGTGCCCCCACCAGCTCCGCCGGGGTGATCTCGTCCTTGAGCCGCACGAGGTATTCCAGCACCGCGGGCCGCCCGGCCTCGCGCCGTACGTTCACCAGGCGCCAGTCGCGCGCGGTGTCGCCCAGCGCCTCCTGCACGGTGAGCCGCGCCAGGTCCGGCGCGGGCGAGTGCACCAGCAGGATGCCGTCGGTGCGCATGTCGCCGTCGTGCTCCAGCATCCTCCGCCGGATCTCGCGCTGAGCCGCGGGGTCCTCCGCCACCATCAGCTCCGGGTCGCCCACCGACAGGATGCCGGTGCGCCCGTAGCTGCCGCTGTAGATGGAGCCGATGTTGTGCCTCCACACCAGCAGCACCACGAAGTTGAAGGCCAGCGACATCGCCAGCGCCACGTCCAGCGCCTGCACCCCGGCCGAGAGCCCGATCCCGATCACCAGGAAGATGTAGACGGCGTCGCGCGGGTCCTTGAGCGTGTTGCGGAACCGTACCGCCGCCACGATGCCGGCCAGCGAGAAGGCCAGCGCCAGCGAGTTCTTTACCACCAGCGCGATCCCCGCCACCACGATGGGGAGGATGATGACGGACGAGACGAGCGCCGGATCGTAGCGGAAGCGCTTGGTGAACATGTACACCCACGCCACCGGCACCACCAGCGACAGCGCCCCCGCGATCACCAGCAGCGTGGTGAGCGCGCGGTGAAGCGCCTCGCCCAGCGAGAGACGCGCCCCGTAGTCGCCCATGGTGGGAGCGCGGGTGAGGAGCCCCGCGTCGCCCGCGGCCTTCCCCAGGTCGGGAAGCACGACGGGCGAGATGAAGGCGTCGCGCACCATCGGCACCCAGAACACCAGCGCCCCCATGATCCCGATCAGCACCACGTAGTACGCCACGAGCCGCAGGAACGGCGCGCGGCGCGACTCGCTCATGCGCTCAAGGAACCCGCGCCTGCGCGGCCCCGGACGCCTGGGCTGCGCGGGCGTCTGGGCGGCCGGCGCGGGACGCGGAGGCTGCTCGGTCCTCACGCCCGCGTCCGTGCGCACGGGCTCGCCGCGCGACAGGAGCGTTTCGGAGTCTTTGCCGAGGATGGGATCGTGGTGTTTGGCCATGTATTAGTGCGTAGTGCGTAGTGCCTAGTGCCTGGTGCCTGGTGCCTGGTGCCTGGTGCCTGG
>DASVSA010000302.1:0-2771 GCA_036388335.1 Longimicrobium sp.
GGGCGAGGCGTCGTGGACGGCGGCCTGTACCGCCGCGTGCATCGTGCTCCGCTTGCGGCGGGTCCCCAGCGCCGCGCTCACCACGAGCATCTGGTCGCCCGCCGCGATCTCCCGGGCGACTACCGCCATGTGCTGCCGCCAGGCGGTTCCGTAGAACGCCTCGTCCGACGAGTGCTCGTCCGGGGCCGCCTTCGCTTTTTCCAGGATCGTCGCATCGATCCGGAACGTGTGGCCGCGGAGGGTGTCGAACACGCGGTCCCGGATCGCCTGGCTGTCCGTGGTCGCGTGGAACTCCGACGCCAGCCCGAGTCCCGCCCACGCCAGGTCGCGCCTGAGCGCCAGCAGGGCGTCGCCAACGTCGTAGCGGATGCACGAGATCGTGGCGAGGATGAAGTACCGGGAGGCTCCCTCCGTCCGCGAGAAATCGAAGTTGCCGCTCTCGTCCGCGAAGACGTTGATCCGGCCCATGGATGCGCCAGGTGGGAGAAGGAGCCGCACCCCGACGCAACCTGCCCGGCATCCGTGGAATGGTCAAGCGATGATCTGAAGGTCGCCCGCCCGGTGTCCGTTGGGTACTTGTGGCGCTCCCCTGTGTCTCTGTGTGAGGCCAGGGAACACCGCCGGACGTTTCGCGTACAACGGGGCTCAGGACACGGCGGGGACACAAGTGGAGGTGGAGGAGAGATGACGAGCTGCGAGCGGTTCCTGGCGGGGTACTCCGCCTTCCGGGACGACGCGCTTCCGTGGGAAGAGCGGGTTGAGTTCGAGGTTCACCTGGACGAGTGCGCTTCGTGCGCGCGGTATGACCGGGTGCTGCGGCGCGGCACCGAGGTGTACCGCGACCTGCCGGAGCTCGAGGTGTCCGACGACTTCTCGGCGCGCCTCCAGCACCGCATCTTCACCGAGGACCTGGAGGCCGCGCGGGCCCGCGGAGGCCGCTCGGACGGGGCGGCGCTCGCGGCGCTCGGGATGGCCGCCGCCATCGCCGCCGCGGCGTGGGTGCCGCTGGTGCGCCAGCACACCGCCGCCGCGCTCCACCTGCCGGCCGTGGCCGTCACCTCGCCGCGCACCGACCTGCTGGCGGCGTTCGAGATCCCGGCCCACCGCGAGGCGGGGCGGGTGACGTCGCAGCTCGCGCGGCTGGGCGTGGCCGTGGCCGAGCTCCCGTACCACGACCTCGTCTTCAAGCCGGACAACCCGCTCGTGGCCACCCTCGCCGCGTACTCCGAGGGAGGCGCCGCGGGGCAGACCCTCGCCCGCTGACCCCATCGTGCCCCAGATCTCCGCAGAAGCACTCCAGCGCACTCTCCGGGACCGTGTCCCGGGGGGTGTGTTCTTCCTTCATGGCGACGAGGAGTTCGCGCGCGACGAGGCGGTGGCCGGCGTGGTGGCCGCCTACCTGGACCCCGCCACCCGCGACTTCAACTTCGATCAGCTCCGCGGCGCCGACGTGACGGCCGACGAGCTGGCCTCGCTGGTGGCCACCCATCCCATGATGGCCGAGCACCGCGTGGTGGTGGTGCGCGACGCGCAGGGGCTGTCGCCCAAGGCGCGCGAGGTGGTGGAGGCCGCCGCCGCCGCCCCGCCCCCCGGCCTCATCCTGGTGATCTCGGCCGCCATCCCCTCCGGCTCCAAGGCCCGCTTCTACGACGACCTAAAGAAGCGCTCCGTCTCGGCCGAGTTCGCGCCGCTGGACCCCAACGACGCGCCGGGGTGGCTGATGGAGTCCGCGCGCGAGGTGCACGGCGCGGAGCTGGAGCCGGACGCCGCCCGCTCCCTGGTGGCCGCCATCGGCCCGGACCAGGGGACGCTGCGCTCCGAGCTGGCCAAGCTGGTGGCCTACGCGGGCGAGCGGAAGCGCCTCACGATCGAGGACGTGCGCGCGGTGGGCGGCTCCATCCCGCGGCAGGACCGCTGGGCCTGGTTCGACCTGGTGGCCGAGCGCAAGTTCCGCGAGGCGCTCGCCGCCCTTCCCGCGCTCCTGGAGGCGGGCGAGAACGCGGTGGGGCTGGTGATCGGGATGGGCGGGCAGCTCCTGAAGGTGGGGATCGCCTGCGCGGGCGGGCAGGCGGCGCTGGAGCGCGAGCTGAAGCCGTTCCAGCGCTGGATGGCGAAGCGCATCGTGCCCCAGGCCCGCCGCTGGACCCTCCCCGAGCTGGACCGGGCGCTGGGCGAGCTGCTGCGCACGGACCGCCTCCTCAAGTCCGCCTCGCTCAACGACCGCCAGGCGATGGAAGAGCTCCTCCTCCGCCTCTGGGCAATCGCGTAGAAAGGGACTCACACAGAGACACAGAGGCACGGAGATGACTTCATCTCCGTGCCTCTGCGTCGTTATGCGAGTCCCTTTTTCGCCAGCGTGCGCAAAGTACTTGTGCGCTCGTCGCAAACCGCGCAGAGTGGACTCACACTCTAGCGCGGGAGGCGGCGAATGGGGGAGAGGAAGGCGGGTTTCACTCTGATCGAGCTGTTGATGGTGGTGGCGCTGGTGGGAATCCTGGCGGCGGTCGCGTCGCCCGCGCTGGGGATGATGGTAGCGCGCGCGCAGACTTCCGGCGCGCTCAACCGGCTGACCACCGACCTGGCGTACGCCCGCATGCTGGCGGTGCGCGGCGGGAGGCGCGTGGAGGTTCTCTTCGTGAACGAGGGCTCCTGCGGCCGCGCGCGCCGCGGACGCGTGGTGGCCGACGGGTACCGGATGACGGTGGGAGATTCGTCGCCGCGGCTGCTGCGGACGGTGCGGCTCAACGGCGACGCGGCCGGGGTGTGCCTGG
>DASVSA010000303.1:0-12185 GCA_036388335.1 Longimicrobium sp.
ATCTGAGGCGGGTACCGGAAGCGGGGAGCTCGGATTGGACCCGGATCGCGGCCGGCCCGATGGCCGGGCTCACCGCGGAGCTCGGCCTCCCCGTGCGGGCGCTGAGCCTCCGCGGCGGCCTGATGTACGTGAGCTCAGGCCTGGATGCCCGGCGGTTCGCGGGATTCGAGAGCTGCGGCTCGGACTGCGACGAGGCCGTGTACAGCTCGGAGTCCATCGCCGGCGGGCGGGTGTTCATCGCCGTCGCCGACGTCGTGCTGCGCGGCCCGCGCATCGGTCCGGTTCAACCGTACCTGCTGGGTGGAGCGGGGTTCAAGCGCTACGATTTCGCGCAGGGGGAGCTGAGCGGCGGCTACGCGGCGGAGTACGCGCGGGACGTGACCCAGAGAACGAGCCACGTAGGGTTGGGGACCGATGTGCGCATCGGCAGCCACTCGCTCGTGCTGGAGGTGAGCGACTACGTGGGGGGATTTCGGTCGGCCACCGATCCGGCCCAGGGCGGTACCACCGCGCTCGGCGGAAGGGGGCAGCACGACATCTCCTTCACCGCCGGGTTCCAGTTCGGGATCCGCAGGTCCCGTGAGGACACCCAGGCACGGAGAGAGCCTGGTGCCCCGTAGCGGGTGCTGAACGCGCGTCGGGCGGACCCGCGGAGTCACGGAGACACGGAGGCACGGAGATGAAGTCGTCTCTGTGCCTCCGTGTCTCCGTGTGAGGCCATTAGTTCGCCGCGGTGCGCTGCCCGCGCTTGCCGGCCCAGCGGTCGTACCAGCTCATCATGTAGAGCTGCGTGCGCATCCAGTTGGAGGGGCGCGAGCCGGTGCCGTGGTACTCGCCCTCGAAGCGCAGGAGGGTGGTGGGTACGCCGCGCATCTTGAGAGCGGCGTAGTACTCCTCGCTCTGCGAGATGGGGGTGCGCAGGTCCAGCTCGCCCGTCATCAGCAGCACGGGGGTCTTCACGTTGCCCACGTACATCAGTGGCGACTGCTTGAGCCAGGCCTGCGGGTCTTCCCAGAAGGGCTTGCCAAAGAAGTTGGCCGTGAAGAGCGGCACGTCCGAGGCGCCCAGGAAGCTCATCCAGTTGATCACCGGGCAGCGCACCGCCGCCGCGGCGAAGCGGTCCGTGTGGCCTATGGCCCAGCTGGACAGCACCCCGCCCCCGCTGCACCCGCCGATGAACATCCGCTCCGGGTCGATGTAGCCGCGCGCCAGCACGGTGTCCACGCCCGTCATCAGGTCCTCGTGGTCCACGCTGGGATACGCGCGGTCGATGGCGTTGCCGAAGGCCGTGCCGTACCCCGTGCTCCCCCGCGGGTTGGTGTAGAGCACCACGTACCCGTTGGCGGCGAAGTTCTGGTACATGGGGCTGAAGGCCACGTCGTACATGGCGTGCGGCCCGCCGTGGATCTCCATGATCAGCGGGTACTTCTTCGACGCGTCGAAGGAGGGCGGCTTCACGATCCACCCCTGCACACGCGCGCCGCCCGTGGAAGTGTACCACACCTCTTCCACGGCGCCCAGGCGCATCCCGGCCAGGAAGTCTTCGTTGACGCGGGTGAGCTGCACCGGCTCGCCCCCGCGGCGCAGGTCCACGCGCACCACGTCGTACGGCGCGTGGGCCGAGCTGCGGATCCCCGCGCCCAGCCCCGTGCGGGAGATGCTGCTGAGCCCCAGCATGTGGTTGCCGCGCGTGACCGGGCGCGCCGCCCCGCCGCGCGCGGAGGCGAAGTGCACGTTGCGCGTGCCGCGGTCGTCGGCGGTGAAGTACACGCCGCTCCCGTCCGGCGCCCAGCGGATGCCCGAGGGGTCACGGTCCAGCCCGTCGGCGAGGCGGCGCATGCCGCCGCCGTCCGCGTTCATCACGTACAGGTCGGCCGCGCGGTAGGTCTGCTGGGTGAAGGGGTAGCCCGCGAAGGCGATCTGCCGCCCGTCGGGCGACACGGCGGGCTGCGTCCAGGTGCCGCGGTCGGGGGTGAGGCGGCGGGCGGCGCCGGTGGCCAGCTCCACGGCGTACAGGTTGGAGTCGCGGTAGCGCATGTCCGCGTCGGGCTCGTTGAGGCCTTCCACGACGACGGAGCGCCCGTCCGGCATCCACGCCCAGTTCACGTCGCCGGGTAGGCCGTCGAAGCGGAAGCCCACGCTCCAGTCGCCGGAGGTGACGGCGCGGGGAGTGCCGCCCTCGGCGGGGACCACGAAGAGGTGAACGTAGCCCGGATCGGTGAAGCCCCGCCGGTCGGCGCGGTAGTGGAGCCGGTCGATCATGCGCGGAGTGCGCGTCCAGTTGGAGCCGGCGGGCGCCGCGGGCATGGAGATCTTCCAGTCGGCCGGCTTGGCCACGAACTGCGTGAAGCCCAGCCGCCGCCCGTCGGGCGACCAGCGCACGTTGGCCGGCGTCTCGGTGCCGCGCGTCACCTGCGTGCCGGCGCCCTCCGCGTCCAGGTACCGCACCCAGATCTGCGAGCCGCGCGGCTCCCCCTCGGCCACGTAGGCGATGCGGGTGCCGTCGGGCGACCAGGTGGGATTGGAGCCCTTGGCGAGGAAGCGGTTGCGCGAGCCGTCCGCGTCCACGATCCAGAGCGCCGTCTCCCAGCGGTCGCTCATGCGGTCCACCCAGCGGCGGGTGTACACCACGCGCCGCCCGTCGGGAGAGATCTGCGGGTCGCCCACGGTCTCGTAGTCCAGGTACTTCTCGATGGAGAAGGTGCCGGCCGGGGCCTGCGCGGGGGCCGCCGGCGCCTGCGCGTGGAGCGGGGCGGCCAGCACGAGCGCGAGCGCCGCGGCCGTACGGGGACGGAGCATGCGTCCTCCTGGATGGGTGGGGGTCTTCGGTGGCTTCTCCACCGGCTGCAAACAACGGTCTCACACAGAGGCACGGAGAAGAGCTATTCCGGCCGGTCCTTGAGCTCCCGGCGGGCGATGTCCAGCCACTCCTTTTCCGCGCGGCGGTAGTGGCCGGAGGAGACGCGGGCGTGGCGCAGCATCTCCTCGAACAGGGCGTACGCCTCGTCGTGGCGCCCGACGCTCTTCAGCAGGAGCCCGTAGCGTGCGCGCGCCTCCTCGCCGGCGGCGCCGCGGGACAGCACGGCGTAGCTGCGCAGGGCGCCCTGCACGTCCCCCGAGTCCTCGGCGATGCGGGCGTCCAGGAGCTGCATGGCCGCGGTGAGCATGGTGTTCTGGGATTTGAGGCGGTCCATGGCCTCGCGCGCCTCGTCCATGCGCCCGGCCGCGTGGCTGGCGCGGGCAAGGGCGCCCAGCACGCGCGGGTCGTCTTCGTGGATGCCCTGCAGGCAGGTGCGCACCAGCGCCACCGCGTCGTCGCCGCGCCCGGCCTCCAGGTACGCATCCGCCAGCGCCAGCCGGTTGTTGACGGTGTTGCTGAGCGCCACCTCGTCCTCCAGGCGCCTCACCTCGGCCGCCGGGTTCAGCCGCCGCGCCAGCCGCCGCCCCGCCGAGCTCAGCTCCCCCGTGCGCGCCGACGGCAGGTACTCCGCGAATAAGTAGAGCAGCACCCCCAGCCCCGGGAAGAAGAAGAGGATGAGGATCCACCACGGCTTCCCCTGGCGGATGGCGTGAAGCGCGAAGAAGATCTGCGCCGCCAGCACGGCGAGGCCAAAGAGCGACGAGTACCAGTTGAAGAAGTTCATGCCTGGCCGGGATAAGAGGTCCGGGTCGAATCTCGGCGCCCCGCGTGCCCTATGCAACTCCCCTCTGTGCCTCTGGGTCTCCTTGTGAGCCCGCTGTCGAAGAATCAGCACCGAACTTGCTCCGGCGCCGCGCGCACTTACACGCACGGAGCGGAGACTTGGAGACCGAACACGAGGGCCCTGCACCCATCACGAAACGGCAGATCTGGGTGATCTTCAGCGGGCTGCTGCTGGCGATGCTGCTGGCGGCGCTCGATTCCACCATCGTGGCCACGGCGCTCCCCACCATCGTGGGCGAGCTGGGCGGGCTGGAGCGGCTGGCCTGGGTGGTGACGGCCTACCTCCTGGCGCAGACCATCGTCACCCCGCTGTACGGCAAGCTGGGCGACCTGTACGGCCGCAAGCCCGTGCTGCAGGCGGGGATCGTCATCTTCCTGGCGGGCTCGGTGCTGTGCGGGATGAGCCGCACCATGGAGCAGCTCATCCTCTTCCGCTTCATCCAGGGGCTGGGCGGCGGCGGGCTGATGGTGACCACGCAGGCCGTGGTGGGCGACATCATCCCCCCGCGCGACCGGGGGCGCTACCAGGGGATCTTCGGGGCCGTGTTCGGCGTGAGCAGCGTGGCGGGGCCGCTGCTGGGCGGCTTCTTCACCACCCACCTGTCGTGGCGCTGGATCTTCTACATCAACCTGCCCCTGGGCGCGGCCGCCATCGCGGTGCTGGCCGCCACGCTGCCCTCGCGCAGCGCGCGGGTGAGCCGGTCCATCGACTACGCGGGCGCCGGGCTCCTGGCCGTGGTGCTCAGCTCCATCGTCCTCTTCTCCGACCTGGGCGGCACCGCCTATCCCTGGGCTTCGCCGCCGATGTTCGCGCTGGCGGCGACCGCCGTGGTGGCGCTGGTGCTCTTCCTGGTCGTGGAGCGGCGCGCGGCCGAGCCGGTGCTCCCCCTGCGCCTCTTCCGCAACCGCGCCTTTTCCACCACGAGCGCTGCGGGGCTGATCGTAGGGTTCGCGCTCTTCGGCTCGGTGACGTACATCCCCCTCTTCCTGCAGGTGGTGAAGGGGTCCACGCCCACCGGCTCGGGGCTGCAGATGCTGCCCATGATGGGCGGGATGCTGGTGACCTCCATCGTCTCCGGCCAGGTGATCAGCCGCACGGGGAGGTACAAGGTCTTCCCCATCATCGGCACGGCGGTGATGACGCTGGGGCTCTTTCTGCTCTCGCGCATGACCACGCACACCACGCTGGCGGGCGCGCTGGGGATCATGCTGCTGCTGGGTCTGGGGTTGGGGATGGTGATGCAGGTGCTGGTGATCACGGTGCAGAACGCGGTGGACTACCGCGACCTGGGCGTGGCCACCTCGGGCGCTACGCTCTTCCGCCTGATCGGCGGCTCGCTGGGCACGGCGATGCTGGGGGCGATCTTCGCCCAGCGGCTGGCGGCGAACGTGGAGCGCCTGGTGCCGGACGCCCCCGGCGGCGGGCATGGGCTGAGCCCGCAGTCGCTGGCGCAGCTTCCCCCGGAGCTGCGCGCCCTGTACGGGGAGGCGTTCACCGCGTCGCTCGGCACCGTGTTCCTGGTAGCGACCATCATCGCGCTGGTGGGCTTCGCCATCACCTGGCTGCTCCCCGAGCGCCCGCTGCGCGCCACCGTGGCCGCCACCGCCGCCGAGCCCGGCCAGGAAGCCGGCGAGGCCTTCGCCATGCCCGCCGACCCCGACTCCGCCCAGCAACTGCGGGACTCACACGGAGGCACAGAGGCACGGAGATGAAGTCGTCTCTGTGCCTCTGTGTCTCCGTGTGAGACTGCCGTTCCTTCAGCCGCCCGCGACGGCTCGGAGCTTGCCGCCCGGCTCGGCGCCCGGCACCGGCCGGGGCCCGACCACACCGGAGCAGGGGAATCCACATGGCGCGATACAAGCTGCGGCAGCGGCTGATCTCCATCGGCGAAGATTTCACGATCGAGGACGAGCAGGGAAACACCGTCTACACCGTGGACGGCAAGGTGATGAGGATCCGGGAGACCTTTGTGATCGAGGACCGCGCGGGGAACGAGGTGGCCACCATCCGCGAGAAGAAGCTGGCGATCCGCGACAGCATGGCCATCCTGCGCGGCGGCGAGACCGTCGCCACCGTGCGCAAGGCGCTCATCTCCCCCTTCCGCGACAAGTTCAACGTGGACGTGGCGGGGGGCGAGGACCTGGTGGCGCAGGGCAAGATCCTCGACCACGAGTACGAGATCCGCCGCGGCGGAGACACCGTGGCGCGCGTATCCAAGCACTGGTTCTCCATCACCGACACGTATGGCGTGGAGACGGCCGGGGGCGAGGACGACGGGCTGATCCTGGCCATCGCCGTGGCTATCGACGAGATGGCTCACGATCCCGACGAAGGGAAGTGAGGTAGGGCTCACACGGAGACACGGAGGCACAGAGAAGAAGCCATCTCTGTGCCTCCGTGTCTCCGTGTGAGGACACCACCCGGATCTTCTGTTTCCCACGTTTGGGGACAAGTGTTTTGTGGGTAAGCGGTTGAGGCGGGAGGCGGAACGGGGCACGAGCCTTGAGTGGTTCATCGTGCACCCGCCCCTCTTCTCGCCACAGGCAACGTCCTCATGAAGCAGGTTCTCCTCGTCGCGCTGGTGCTCCTGGCGAGCCCCGCACTGGCGCAGTCCGACTCCACTCCGCGGGCGCCTCGCCTGGACTTTCCGCTGCTGGACGCGCCGTACAACCTGGAGCACGGGGGGCGCGCGCCCAGCATGCAGCAGGCGCTCGCCGTGACCGAGGGGTTCTACGAGGCTTCGCACCTGGGCATCCAGCGGGTGTGGGGAGACCAGAAGCTTCTCGCGAAGCTCTCCATCCTGACGTGGGACCTGCTGACCATCGCGGTGCCGGGCGCGGATGCGTGGGTCCATGAGGAGTACCACCGGGCGGTGCTGGGCCGGCGCGGCATCGCCAGCCACAACGACGTGTACGCGCTGGACCTGAGCGCGGAAGCCATCGCCGTGAGCCACGTGCGCGACGAGGACCTGGTGCGCCTGAAGCGCGACCATCCCGCGGAGCAGGTGCGGCTCAGCTCGGCGGGGATGGAGGCCGAGCTTCACCTGGTGCAGGAGCTGGAGAGGAACCGCTTCTTCGGCCGCTCGCGCGCGTGGAACCTGCCCACCTACTGGCTCGTGAAGCTGGGCACCGCCGGGTACCTGTTCTCCGGCTCGGACGCCGAGGTGGACGCGGACATCGACGAGTTCAACGACAGGGACGGCGACGACGTGGATGCCCGCGACTTCACGGGCCACGACTTCACCGCGTGGGTGTACGACCTCCATCGTCCCGACGAGGCGTACACCGCCCGCGGCACCCATCCCTCCGGCGTGGGGATCGACCGCTACATCAAGACGACCGACCTCACCCCCGACGAGCTGAAGTACCTGGAGCGGCAGTCGGTGCTCCACGCGCTCAACTTCCTCGATCCGTTCATGTACGGCATCAACGGCATCCGGGCCACCAACCCGCTGAACGGCCGCCCGATGCGGGTGAACGCCCGCGCCGGCCACATGCTCACCCCGTTCGGCCACACCGTGGACGCCAACCTCCTGCTCCGCCAGGGCGCGCTCAACCTTTCCGTGGCGCTGCGCGGCTACGCCAACGGCGAGCGCAGCTTCCCCGGCATCGAGGCGGAGGTGCTCGACTACCCGCTACGCGGAACCCGGCTCACCGTCTCTCCGCGCCTGGCGCTGTGGATGCAGCCGGAGGGGCAGCGGTTCCGCTCCACGCGCGGCGTGCCGGGCGCGCTGGCCTCCGTGCGGGTGCACCGCCCACTCGACCGCCGCTTCGGCACTTTCGCGGAGCTGGAGGGCAAGAGCGCCGGCTGGGTGCTGGGCAACGCCAACCTGGATGCCGGGTTCAGCTTCCGGGTGGGTGGGTCGGTCATGCTGCGATGAGGGCCTCACACAGAGACACAGAGGCACAGAGGCTTCATAGAGCCGCGTCATCACCCGCGATGGGAACGGCATTCCGGCGGACCCATTCGGCGAGCGCGGCCTCTCCGATCTCGCCGGCCGCGAGCGCAAGGACCGTCCGAACGACGTCGACTTCGTCGGCGGCGAGCTCCAACCCGTTCAGATCGAGGAAGACGGCCATGGCCACGAAGGCAATGCGCTTGTTCCCGTCGCTGTACCCGTGATTGCGTGCCAACCCGAACGCATACGCGGCGGCCAATCGGCACAGGTCGCGCTCGCCACCGTATTCCCACTGGTTTCGCGCGCGCGCCAGTGCGGACTCGATGGCGCCCTCGTCCCGAACGCCGTGGAGCCCTCCGAAGCGCGCAAGCTGCTGGAAGTGCAACGCATCCACCCACCGTCGCTCCAGCCACAGCGGCTCGGTCACTTCGCCAGTTCCCGGAGCGCATTCTGGTAACGTCGCGCGATCCGCTCGCCGGCTTCCATCGCGCGCGCGAAGTTCGGATCGTGCGGGGTAATCAGGATGCCCCCCTCCGTTTCCACCACGTACACGGAATCACCCGCCGCGAGGTTGAGCCGGTCGGTCATCGCCTTCGGCAGCGTCGTTCCCAGCGATCCACCGTACTGCCGAAGCGTTGTTTCTCTGATCATCGTTCCTCCCCGAAGAAGTTGTAATAAAAGTATATATTACCACTCATCTCTGGAAGGCTGGTCGACGGTCCGCGGCTGAAGAGACACAGAGGCACAGAGACTTTCATCCCTGTGCCTCTGTGTCTCTGTGTGAGCCCCGTTGTTCAGCGGCCGCCCAGGTAGTCCAGCACCAGCGAGCTCATCACGCGCATGCCGATGGGGACGGAGGCGTCGTCGGCCATGAAGGTGGGGGTGTGGTGGTCGCCGGAGCGGGTGCCGGGTTTGACGGTGCCCAGGCGGTAGAAGAAGCCGGGGACCGTGTTGGCGAAGAAGGCGAAGTCCTCGGCGCCGGTGGTGGGCGGGACGTCCACCACGTTCTGCGCGCCCATCAGGCGCTCCATGGTGGGGCGCAGGCGGCGGGAGAGGTCGGGGTTGTTGACCGTCACCGGGGTGGTGCGCTGGTAGTCGATGGTGTACGAGCCGCCGCCGGCCCTGGTCACGCCGTCCAGGATCTCGCGCATGCGCCGCTCCACCTCGTCCTGCACGCGCGGGTCGAAGGTGCGCACGGTGCCCATCAGCGTCACCGTGTCGGGGATGATGTTGAAGCGCTCGCCGCCGCGGATCACGCCGACGGTCACCACGCTGGGCTCAAAGGGCGAGAGGTTGCGCGAGCGGATGGTCTGCAGCGACATCACGGCCTGCGACGCCATCACCACGGGATCGACCGCCAGGTGAGGGGACGCGCCGTGCGACTGCCGCCCGCGGATGGTGACGATGAAGCGGTCGGACGCGGCCATCGCCGGGCCGGGCGTGTATCCCACCTTCCCCACCTCCATCTGCGCGAAGGTGTGGAGCCCGATCACCGCCTCCGGCTTGAGGTCGCGGAAGACTCCCTCCTTGAGCATCAGCGCGGCGCCCCCTTCCTCCCCTGGAGGCGCACCCTCTTCCGCGGGCTGGAAGAGGAAGACGACGGTGCCCGCGATGCGGTCGCGCATGGGCGCCAGCACCGAGGCGACGCCCATCTGCACGGCCGTGTGCACGTCGTGGCCGCAGGCGTGGCTCACGTCCACCTGCTTCCCCAGGTACTCGCCCTTGGCCGTAGAGCGGAAGGGGTACGACGTCTCTTCGCGAACCGGCAGCGCGTCCATGTCCGCGCGCACGGCGAGCACCGGCCCGGGGCGCCCGCCGCGCAGGACGCCGACCACGCCGGTGCGCGCCACACCGGTCCGCACCTCCAGCCCCAGCGAGCGCAGGTGCGCCGCCACGCGCTCGGCGGTCTTGAACTCGCGGTTGGAGAGCTCGGGGTTCTGGTGCAGGACGTGGCGCACCTCGATGATGGAGGGCGCCAGCCTGTCCACCGCCGCGCGCACCTCCGCGTCGGCCTGGGCGGACAGCGCGGCGGGCACCAGCAGCAAGCCCAGCAGGAGAGCCTTCATCGGGGATCTTGGGAATGGGGAGACGATGTGGTGTTTCCCCATAGTAAGACATTCTCACACGGAGACACAGAGGCACAGAGAAGAACAGATCTCCGTGCCTCCGTGTCTCCGTGTGAGACCGCTTTTTACCGGCGGCGCAGCTCGATGTCCCCGCTCACCGTGCTGATCTCCAGCACGGGGCCGCCGCGGCCGATGGTGCCGCGCACGCGCTGGCCCACGCGCACCCACGAGCTGCCGCGGCTGCTGGCCTCCATGCGCATGGGGAAGTCCGTGTCGATCTCGCCGGAGACGGTGTTGGCGCGCAGCTCGGCGCCGGCGTCGGCGGGGAGGATGAGGCGCACGTCGCCGCTCACGGTGCTGAAGCGCATCGAGCCGTCGCGCGGGAGGCGCCCCATGGACACGCGCACGTGGCCGCTCACGGTGCTCGCCTCGGCCACGTCCGACGTCTGCACGTCCACGCCGCCGGAGACGGTGCTGGCGCTCACCGGGCCGCGCATCCCCTCGGCGCGCACGTCGCCCTGCACGGTGCGCCCGGCGAAACGCACGCCCGCCGGCACCCGTACCGTGAAGTCCACGCGGGGCGGATTGTTGACGATGGAGCCCTCCTGGCGGCAGCGTCCCGAGCCCGAGCTGTTCCCGCGCCCGCTGCTGCTGGAGCGGGTGGGATACACCACGCACAGCGTCACGCCGTCCTCGTGCTCCACCACGCGCACCGGCAGGCGCCCGTCGCGCATCTCGCCCACCACCTCCACCGTGTTGCCGCTGGCCGCCACGGCGCGGATGTCACCGACCACCCCGACGACTTCGATCTCCTTCCCTGGCGCCAGACGGCCGCTCCACCGGTAGTCCTGCGCGTCGAGCGAGTGGGGGGCCAGCAGGGCGGCGGCGCCAAGGGCGGCGAGCAGAGTGCGCATGGGGAGGTTTCCGTTGGATGATGGGATCGTGTCGCTCACCGAGTCTGATGCGTCCGGCCGCCGAATGGTTTAGAAGTTCTCTTCCTCTGTGCCTCTGTGCCTCTGTGTGACCATTTCCAACCTTCGCCCCAAACGCCCTATCCAACGGGGCGAGCAGGACGGACGACGACCCGGAGACACTCCGCTGATCCAGGAACTTCAAGCCCCCGCCGCGGGAGACGCCACACTGGCCGCGGCCGGCGACGCCCACGCGTTCGGCCGGCTCTACCGCGAGCACGTGGCCCGTGTCCACACCCTCGCGTCGCGCATGATCGGCGACGACGAGGCGGACGAGGTGACCCAGGACGTCTTCGTCCGCGCCTGGGAGAAGCTTCGCACCTTCCGGGGCGAGGCGGCGTTCGGCACCTGGCTCCACCGGCTGGCGGTGAACCTGATCCTGGCGCGGCGCGGAGCCCTGGCCGTGCGCCGCGGGCGGGACGGCGGCTCCGACGCGCTGGAGACCCTCCCCGGCCGCACCGTGACGCCCGAGCTGAAGATGGACTTCGAGCGGGCGATCCGGCACCTCCCGGACGGGGCGCGGCAGGTGTTCGTGCTCTTCGACGTGGAAGGATACCGGCACGAGGAGATCGCCGGGATGCTGGGGATCACGGCGGGGACCTCCAAGAGCCAGCTGCACCGTGCGCGGATGATCCTCCGCGAGCACCTGACCTGAAGGAAATGATGCTAGACGCATATACGGACCGGCTTTCCGAGTACCTGGACGACGAGCTCCCCCCGGCCGAGCGGGCCGAGGTGGACGAGCACCTGCGGGGGTGCCCCGGGTGCCGCGCGGTGCTCGAAGACCTGCGCAGGGTGACGCTGCGCGCGGCGGCGCTGCCGGACGCGGCGCCCCGCGCCACGCTCTGGCCGGAAGTGGCGGAGCGCATCGGGCACCCGGGGCTGGAACCGGCCGGCGACGAGCTGGCGGCCCGCCGCCGCCGCACCGCGCCGCCCCTGCGCTGGGTGGCCGGCATCGCGGCCGTGCTGGCGCTGGGCATCGGCATCGGGCGCACCCTTCCCCCCACGCAGGAGCCGGTGGCGCGGAGCACCCCGTCCGCGCGCACCGATCCCTACCGGCTGACCGCCGAGGAGCACCTGGCGCGGTCGCACGCGCTCCTCGTTTCCTTCCAGCGCACGTCCGCGGACGCGCAGACGCAGGCGCTGGTGTCGCACTGGGCGGACGACCTCCTGTCGAACACCCGGCTGCTGCTGGACTCCCCCGCCGCGGACGACCCGCGGCTCCGGCGCCTCCTCCAGGACCTGGAGCTGGTGCTGGTGCAGATCGCCCAGCTTCGCGGCGACAGCGCACCGCGGGCCGAGGTCGACCTCGCCCGCGACGCCATCACCGAGAGCGGCGTCCTCAATCGTATGCGCGTCGTGGTGCCCCCGGGCCCCGCGGCTGCCACTGGCCTCGGAGAAACGTGATGATCCGGCGTACCACCCCCACCCTGCTGGCGGCGGCCCTGCTCTGCGCCGCCGCGCTGCCGGCGCAGGCCCCGCGCGGGCCGCTGCTGGCGATGGCGGCCCAGCTGCCGCCCGCGTCCCGCTGGGCGCAGGACCCGGC
>DASVSA010000304.1:0-4810 GCA_036388335.1 Longimicrobium sp.
CGAGAAGCCGAATACGCCCCGGATCATCTCGCGCTCCTCCTCCTCGATCTCCGCGGGGTCGCCCCCGGCGGCCACCAGCATCCTCAGCTCGTCGTCCGGCTCGTTGAGGTGGGCGAAGCCGGCGCCGCGCAGCCCCATGGGGTGAAGCGCCAGCTTCACCAGCCACTCCAGCGGCTTCAGCACGGGCCAGCCGAGGATGGACAGCGCGCGCAGCAGCGGGTAGCCCAGCACCGCGGCCACGTACTCCGAGCGGTGCACCGCGATCAGCTTGGGGATCTGCTGCCCCAGCGTGGCGTGGAGCGCCACCACGACGCCGATGGCGATGGCGTCGGCGGCGGACGCGGAAAAGCCCGGGCGCAACTGTGGAAGCAGGTACGCGCGCGAGGCCGCCACGGCCACGATGCCAAGCAGGATGGTGATGAGGCTGCGGCCGACCTGGCCGGCGAAGAGCAGCTCCTCCAGCCTCCCCAGGGCGGGAAGGACGCGGGCGGCACGCGGGTCGCCCTGGCGGACGTGCTGCTCGATTCGGGTGCGGCGAACGGAGAGGAGGGCGAACTCGGCGGCCACCAGGATGGCGTTGGCCAGTACGAGCGCCGGCACGGCGAGGAGGCTTAGACTACCGGGGTCAGGGTCCATGCGTGGTGCAAGTAGGAAGGGAGCCCGGTCCATCCAGGCTCCCCAGCGCGCGCGGAGGGCCGGTGCGCCGATTCTCCGGCGTCGTTCCGGCCTCTCCGTGCGGCCGCCGCGTCAGGCCGCGGCGGTCTCGGTCTCGGCGTCGCTGTTGGCGTTGGCGATCACCGGGCGGCAGAAGCGCAGCCCGATCCCCGACAGCTCTTCCAGCTCAGCCTGCGTAAGCGCGGGGTACCGCTCCCCCAGGAAATCCACGGTATCCTTCATCCACTCCACCTGCTGCTCTTCGTCGGCGCGAAGCACGCCGCAGCGGTGGATGTGGCTAAACAGCTCGTTCCGAGCCTCTTCGATCGCCGAGGGCGCCGAGGAGCGCTGCGGTGGCTTCCGATCACGGTCACGGTTTCTGCTCAAAAGGCCTCCAAGTCGCGAACGAAGAACCCCTCGCGCGCGAGGGGAGGATTGCACGTTGAAAATGTATAGGAATCTAACACAATTCCGGCGTTTTGGAAACTCTGCTTCCCCGGCGGGTCCATCCTTTGCTACCCTTGAGGGACACACAGGGGCCGCGGCCTCTCGGCGTGAAACGGAGGGGGCGAGTGCTGAGTCCTAAGTGCTGAGTGCTGAACGGCAGTGCGTGAGTGCGTTAGTGCGTGAGTGCGCCTGTCACCCAGGACTCAGGACTTAGGACTCAGGACTTCAGTTCTGCATTCGCTGCAAACGGTTCAGAGGAAGATCATGGCGCGGGGGGGGATCGGGCGCGGGCCGGTGCGGCAGATGTGGAGGTGGGAGAGCGCGCGCCAGTGGTGGCGGACGCTCGGGATGCGCGCGTCCTCGGCTGACGTGGGGCCCTACCGGGTCCATTGGGTGGAGGCCGGGACGGGCGCCGAGACGGTGGTGCTCATCCACGGGCTCAGCGGCTCGTCGCGCTGGTGGCAGCGCAACGTACCCGCGCTGGCCGCCAAATACCGAGTGGTGGTGCCGGACCTGATCGGCTTCGGGCGCAGCCGCTGCCCCGGCGCACTCCCCGCCATGCCCGACGTGGCGGACCTCTTCGTCCGCTGGATGGACGTGGCGCGCACCGGCCCCGTGCACCTGGTGGGGCACTCCATGGGCGGACACCTGGCCGTGCACGTGGCCGCCCGCCACCCCGAGCGCATCCGCCGCATGGTGCTGGTGGACGCGGCGGGGATTCCCCGTCCCCTCACCGTCCGCGCCCTGGTGAGGTTCGTGTACGAGCTGGCGCCGCCCAAGCAGTGGGGCGATCCCGCCTTCCTCCCGGTGATCTGGGGCGACGCGCTCACCGCGGGGCCGCTGGCGGTGGCGCAGGGGCTGCGCAACATCCTCCGCGACGACGTGCGCCCCCTCCTCCCCACCCTGCGCGCTCCCACGCTGGTGCTGTGGGGCGTGGGCGACACCATCGTGCCGCTGGAGCACGCGCGCATCTTCCGCGACTCCATCCCCGGCGCGCGCCTGGCCCTGATCCCGGACGCCTTCCACAACCCCATGGTGGACCGGCCAGAAGAGTTCAACCGGCTCGTGACGGCCTTTCTCGATGACGAGGCGGTGGGCGAGTGATGAGGCCGGGCGAGGCGCTGGGCCGCGCGGCCTCCGAGTGGGCGGTGACGCGCCGCGTGGAGGTGAACGGGATCCAGGTGCGCTACCGCGAGGCCGGGAGCGGCCCCGTGCTGGTGCTGGTGCACGGCCTGGGATGCTCGGCGGACTACTGGGTGCGCAACGGCCCCCCACTGGCCGCCGCCGGCCTGCGCGTGCTGGCGCCCGACCTCCCCGGCTTCGGCCGCACCGAGGGCCCCTGGCGCGGCCTCACGATCGACGAGCAGGCGACGGCACTCGCGGCCTGGGTGGATGCGATGGGCCTGCCACCCGCCGCGTACGTCGGCCACTCACTCTCCTGCCAGACCGTCGTGGATCTCGCCGCCGACCATCCCGGCCGCGCCCTGGCCCTGATCCTCGCCGCCCCCACCGGCGACCGCAGCGAGAAGCGGCGCCTCCGCGAGATCATCGGCTTCGCGCGCGACATGCCTCGCGAGCCGCTGTCCCTGGTCCCCTGGATCGCGGAAGCGTACCTGCGCGCTGGGCTGGTGCGCTGGTTCCTGACCTGGTGGAAGGCCAAGCACCACGACCTTTTCGGCACCGCCGCCCGCGTCCCCCTCCCCGCCCTCGTGCTGGTGGGCGAGCGCGACCCGGTGGTCCCCGTGCGCTTCGCCCGCTCCGTCGCGCGGGCGCTCCCCCAAGCGCGCCTGCAGGTGATCCCCCGCGCCGCGCATGCCGTGATCTTCGACGCGGCGGAGCGCTTCAACGCGGCCATCCTCGATTTCTTGCGCGAGACCGGGCACCCATTGGACTCACACAGAGACACAGAGGCACAGAGATAAGTTCATCTCCGTGCCTCTGTGTCTCTGTGTAAGGCCGCAGTGGGTCACCACCACTCACCGCAGATGTCGTCCAGCGTGTCGCCCGAATATTGATACGTCTGGTACTCATCGGGGCCGACCAAGGCGTACAACACCTCTGGGGCGTGAGCCATCCCCTTCTCCGCAAAAAAGGGAACTACGCCGAGCGTGCCCACCGCGTCCAGTTCATCACGACCGAGGCGGCGCGGCACACCGTATTTCAAGATCCGCCGGCCAGCTATGAAGACGGGTAGATTTTTACGATACCACTCCGTCACGCGCGCGTAGCGGCGCTCTTCCGGGAGCCCTGCGTAAGCAGTGGTGTCGCGCGAGATCTCGGTGACAGCCGTGCCGAGGACACGCCGGGGGACGTAATATTCCTCGGTGATCCGCCGCACCACCCATGCCCCACGTTCGCGCGCCCATTCGAGCGATCGGATCGCGCCAAGGTGACGACCCTGCGGTGTGAACCGCCCCCGGCCCTCATAGCTCCATCGATCGATCACCCAAAACAACATTCCGCCGAACGCGCACGCAACGTCCTTGCTCTCGAGATGTACGCGAACCGAATCGGGGCGCAGCACGCGGCGGAGCACCGGGCCCGCCGCACCCTCAGGACTCGGAATTCGCACGATCTCGAGCGGAGAGTAGCGTGGGAAGAAGCCGATAATCCTCGTTCCCCGGGCCCCTTCCGCCTTCACGCGGTCAAGCTGCGCCATGCGCACCCGCAGCTCGCGCGGGGCGGTCTGCGCCGCGGCTGGAGCCGCGGCCAGGAGGACAGTGGCGAGAATGGCAAGCCTGAATGCGTGCGGCATGAGCCACCGACGTTGCGAGTGCGTGTTCACCGGGACTGCCGGACACGGCCGAACCCCCGGGCCACTTCAGCGATCAGTCCCACGAACCACGCTCGTCCGCAACGTGTCGCGCCGCGCCCACTCCCGACCAGAGCTCCTTTTCAAGCCCCTGAAGGTCGAGAATCGACAGCGGCTCATCCCGAGCGAGCACCACCGACAGGATGTGCGTGACCTCCTGTGCAACAGATCGGTGCTGAGACTCCGCTCGCATTTTCAACGACTCATAGAGCGAGCCCGGGAACTGCTTGATGTTCAGGGTTGCCACGCATCCTCCTTTCTGCCCCGAACACAGGCTGGGCGACTAGAGCACTGCACCGTCACTTCGGCCAAACATCGGCTCCCACGTCTCGTCCGGCGGCTGCCGCGACGTGGACGTGCTTGGTCCCTGCGCCGCGTGCGGCTTGGCGGAAAGCGTCCAAACGGACTCGGGCAAGGGACTGCTGCTCGCCAGCAACTCCGGCAGCATCTACAAACGTAACCCGTGCGCTCAGCCAGGAGCTCATTGGGTGCGCAAAGGATGCCACGCCCATCCCATATCTGAGGAAGAGACTCGCGTAATTTGCGGCCTCCCCTCGTATGCTCAGCACGCCATCGCGGCTCAGAAGACGTATGCAACGGAGCCCGGGCGGCAGACCATCCCTCTGCCCAATGGCGGCGATCCGGCCATCAGGATCCACCCAGAGCTCAGGTGCAGCACGGAACTCGGTGCGAGCGCGGAACAGGTACTCCTGCCGTCCCGCGATGATTTGCACGTGGGGCCGGAAACGCGCGAGTAGATCCATCTTGTGTCTTTGAGTAGGCGAATGCGACGATCGCCTTCGATTGCCACCACTCGAAAGGTTCCGCCGCGCAGGAAGCCCCAGAAGATCCATACCGCGAGCCCGCGCGTGCGGCCTGACCATCCTTGCCTCAGAA
>DASVSA010000305.1:0-6854 GCA_036388335.1 Longimicrobium sp.
AGGTGGACGGCGTGGAGGCCGTTCACGACCTCCACGTCTGGACCATCACCAGCGGCATGGAAGCCATGAGCGGCCACGTGATCGTCGGTGACAGCCGCCGCGACGACATCCTCGCCGAGCTGCATGCCCTCCTGCACGAGCGGTTCGGCCTGCACCACCTCACGATCCAGCTGGAGCCGCGGGGATTCCAGGAGTCCGGCTGCATCACAGCGGGCTGCTGAAAAGAAGGCCTCACACAGAGACACGGAGGCACAGAGATAAGTTCTTCTCTGTGCCTCCGTGTCTCTGTGTGAGATCAGGGAAGCTTGTCGCGGATGAGGAGCAGGATCGCGGCGTGGGGGACGATCATGTACTTGCTGCCGTCGATCTCCACCTCCACGGCTTCGCGGCGGAGGAAGATGGCGAGGTCGCCCTTGTCGGCCTGGAGGGGGACGTAGCGGATCTCGGAGCGGCCGCCGGCGCGGGACCAGGGCTCGCCCACGGCGGCGGGCTCGGAGGTGGGGTAGCCGGGACCCACGTTCACCACGTAGCCGCTCATCACCTTCTCGGCCTCGGCCACCCCCTGCGGCAGATAGAGGCCGGAGGGCGTCTTGCTGCTCTCCTCCTCCGGCTTCACGAGGACCTTGTCCCCGATCAGGATCACTTCCCGGCTCATGCGCCCTGTTGTGCGGGTGAAACGACGAGGTTGCGGCGCTGAAGATGGGCCGGGGGCGCACCGCGCGTCAACCGCGTGTATCCACGCTGGCGGGGGCCCTGCTGGAGGCGTAGATTCGCCCCTGATGCGCAGGGCAGGCCTGACAGTGAAAATCAGGAGACCGACCGAAGATGAACAGCTTCAACGCACGTTCCACGCTCCAGGTGGGAGACCGCCGGTACGAGTTCTTCAGCCTTCGCGCGCTCGAAAAGGAGGGGGTCGACGTGTCCCGCCTCCCCTACTCGCTGCGCATCCTGCTGGAGAACCTCCTGCGCACCGAAGACGGCGTCACCGTCACGCGCGACGACATCCAGGCGCTCGCCGGGTGGGACCCCAAGAGCCCGCCCGACCGCGAGATCGCCTTCACCCCGGCGCGCACGGTGCTCCAGGACTTCACGGGCGTGCCCTGCGTGGTGGACCTGGCGGCGATGCGCGACGCCATGGCCGAGCTGGGCGGCGACGCTTCGCGCATCAACCCGCTGCAGCCGGTGGAGCTGGTGATCGACCACTCCATCCAGGTGGACGCCTTCGGGTCGATCGACGCCTTCGAGCAGAACGTGGAGCTGGACTACCAGCGCAACGCCGAGCGCTACGCCTTCCTGCGCTGGGGCCAGCAGGCGTTCGCCAACTTCAAGGTCGTTCCCCCCAACACCGGCATCGTTCACCAGGTGAACCTGGAGCACCTGTCGCGCGTGGTGTTCTCCACCGACGAGAACCCCGGCCACCAGGGCACCCCGCTGGCGTACCCGGACACCTGCGTGGGCACCGACTCGCACACGCCCATGGTGAACGGGCTGGGCGTGCTGGCGTGGGGCGTGGGCGGCATCGAGGCCGAGGCCGCCATGCTGGGGCAGCCCATCTCCATGCTCGTCCCCGAGGTGATCGGCTTCCGCCTGGTGGGCGAGCTGCCGGAGGGGTCCACGGCCACGGACCTGGTGCTCACCATCACGGAGCAGCTGCGCAAGAAGGGCGTGGTGGGCAAGTTCGTGGAGTTCTACGGGCCCGGCGTGGCCTCGCTGGCGCTGGCCGACCGCGCCACCATCGGCAACATGTCGCCGGAGTACGGCGCCACCTGCGCCATCTTCCCGCCGGACGAGACCACGCTCCAGTACCTGCGCCTCACCGGGCGCTCGGAGGAGCGGATCGCGCTGGTGGAGGCGTACATGAAGGAGCAGGGCCTCTTCCACACGACCGACACGCCCGAGCCGCTGTTCACCGACACGCTGGAGCTGGACCTGAACACGGTGCAGCCCAGCGTCGCCGGTCCGCGCCGCCCGCAGGACCGCATCAACCTGTCGGACGTGAAGCGCGCCTTCCGCGAGGCGCTCCCGTCGCTCCTCCCCGAGGGGCACGCGGCTCCCGCATCGGTCAAGGACGCGGCGACCATCGGCAAGGAGCACGAGGCGGACAAGTCGAGCGGGGTGTGGGGCGAGGGCTCCGGCGCGGCCGAGGCTTCGCAGGCCGCCGCGCAGAGCTCGCCGCACGGGGGGGAGGCGGAGATCGACCACGGGTCGGTGGTGATCGCGGCCATCACCTCGTGCACCAACACCTCCAACCCGTCGGTGATGATCGCGGCGGGGCTGCTGGCCAAGAAGGCGGCCGAGCTGGGCCTCAACCGCAAGCCGTGGGTGAAGACCTCGCTGGCGCCGGGGAGCAAGGTGGTGACGGAGTACTACGACCGCTCGGGGCTCCAGCCGTACCTGGACCAGCTGGGCTTCCAGACGGTGGGCTACGGCTGCACCACCTGCATCGGCAACTCGGGCCCGCTCCCCACCGAGATCTCGGAGGAGATCCAGCGGCGCGGGCTGGTGGCGTGCTCGGTGCTCTCGGGCAACCGCAACTTCGAGGGGCGCATCAACTCCGACGTGCGCGCCAACTTCCTGATGTCGCCGCCGCTGGTCGTGGCCTTCGCCATCGCCGGGCGGATCGACTGGGACCCGTACAACGAGCCCATCGGCACGGACACGCAGGGGCGTTCGGTGTTCCTCAAGGACATCTGGCCCACCTCGGCCGAGGTGTCGTCGGCCATCCAGTCGTCCATCGAGAGCTCGATGTACCGCAACAGCTACGCGGGCGTCTTCGAGGGCGACGAGCGGTGGAAGTCGATGGACATCCCCGCGGGCGACCGCTTCGAGTGGGCGGAGAGCTCCACGTACGTGCGCCAGCCGCCGTACTTCCAGGACATGCCCCGCGAGGCGCCGGAGACGGTGCGGGAGATCGAGGGCGCGCGCGCCATCGCGCTGCTGGGCGACAGCGTGACCACGGACCACATCTCGCCGGCCGGGAGCATCAAGAAGGATGGGCCCGCCGGACGCTACCTGGTGGAGCACGGGGTGGATCCCAAGGACTTCAACTCGTACGGGAGCCGCCGCGGCAACCACGAGGTGATGATCCGCGGCACCTTCGCCAACACGCGCATCCGCAACCGGCTGGCGCCGGGCACCGAGGGGGGCTTCACCACGTACTTCCCCGAGGACGAGATCACCACGATCTACGACGCCGCCATGCGCTACGCGGCGGACGGCACGCCCACCATCGTGCTGGCGGGGAAGGAGTACGGCTCCGGCTCGTCGCGCGACTGGGCGGCCAAGGGCCCCTTCCTGCAGGGGATCAAGGCGGTGATCGCGGAGAGCTACGAGCGCATCCACCGCTCCAACCTGGTGGGGATGGGCGTGCTGCCGCTGCAGTTCATGCAGGGCGAGAGCGCGGACTCGCTGGGCCTCACGGGCCGCGAGACCTTCGACATCGTGGGCCTGGCCGACGCCATCGCCGGCCACCTGGCCACGCGCGAGCTCACGGTGCGCGCCACGGCGGACGACGGCTCCACGCGCGAGTTCCGCGCGTACATCCGCATCGACACGCCGCAGGAGGTGCTGTACTACCGCCACGGCGGCATCCTGCAGTACGTGCTCCGCCAGCTTCTCTCCGGCAAGGAAGCCCCCGAGGCGATCGAGGGCAGCGTCCCCTCCGGCGCCGTCACGCGCCAGACCGGCGGCGACGACAAGGTGGTGGAGGGCTCGCAGGAATCCTTCCCCGCCAGCGACCCGCCGGCGTACTGAACCGAAGTGCGTGAGTGCGTTAGTGCGTGAGTGCGTTTGGTTGTGAGCGCACTCACGCACTCACGCACTGACGCACTCCCCGCACCGGGTCTCTCGTGCCCAACGAACCTTCCTTCCGTCCCCGCGGTACGCCCGGGCCGTCGCTCCTGGGGCCCGGCGCGGAGTTCGACCTCATCCGCCGCTTTCTGCCGGCGGCGGCGGGCACGCGCGCGGACGTGCGCGTGGGGCCCGGCGACGACTGCGCGGTGGTGGCGGGGGAGGGGATCGCCCTTTCCAGCGACCTGAGCGTGGAGGAGGTGCACTTCCGCCGCGACTGGCTGTCGCCGGAGCTGATCGGGTTCCGCGCGGCGGCGGCGGCGCTCAGCGACCTGGCGGCGGTGGCGGCTCGGCCCATCGGCGTGATGGCGTCCGTGGCCGTCGCGGAGGAGGATGCCGGGCCGTTCGTGGTGGCGGTGATGGGGGGGGTGCGGCGCGCGGCGGATTCGGTGGGCGCGGCGCTGCTGGGGGGCGATCTCACGCGCTCGCCCGGTCCCCTGATGATCGACATTACGGTGGTGGGGGAGGCGGCGCGGCCCGTGCTGCGCTCCGGGGCTCACCACGGCGACGAGGTGTGGGTGACGGGGGAGCTGGGCGGGGCGGCTGCGTGCGTGTCGAGGCTGCTGGAGGGGCGGCGTGCCCCGCGCGACGCGTGGGCCCGCTTCGCGGAGCCGCGGGCGCGGGTGAGGGAGGCGCGCTGGCTGGCCGAGCGCGGGCTCCCCACCGCCATGCTCGACCTCTCCGACGGCCTGGCCGGCGACGCGGCGCACCTGGCGGCGGCGAGCAAGGTGGCCGTGCTCCTCGTCCCCGAGCTGATTCCCGTGCATCCGGCGGCGGCTCGCGCACGCTCTCGCCGCGCGGCGCTGGCCATGGCGCTGGGGGGCGGCGAGGACTACGAGCTCTGCTTCACGGCCGCGCCCGGGACGGTGGAGGCGATGCGCCGCGACTTCGAGCAGTGCTTCGAGCTCCCCCTCCGCTGCGTGGGCCGCGTCGGCCACGGCGACGGGGTGTGGTGGGTGGACCCCGAGGGGCACCGCACGCCCATGGACAGCCGCGGTTTCGGCCACTTCCACGACCCGCGTTGATCCGCACCCTGTGGACGGCCATCGCGGGGACCGCGGCGCTCTTCTTTCTCGGCGTGCCGGTGCTGTACCACGCCGCGTTCGGCGACAGGCCCACCGAGTGGTACGTGGACATGACGCGGCGCTGGGCGCGGGCCATGCTGCGCTTCAGCGGGTGCCGCGTGGTGGTGGAGGGGATGGAGCACGTGCATCCCGGCCAGCCGCAGGTAATCGTGGCCAACCACGTGTCGTGGTTCGACGTCTTCGCCATCGCGGCGGTGGTGGAGGTGCCCTACCACTTCGTCGCCAAGAAGGAGCTGGAGCGCGTCCCCTTCTTCGGGCCGGCGTGGAAGGCGGCGGGGCACATCTCCATCGACCGCTCCGACCGCGAGCGCGCCTACGCCAGCCTCGCCGAGGCGGCCGAGAAGATCCGCCGCGACCGCAGCGCCGTCATCATCTTCCCCGAGGGCACCCGCTCCCGCAGCGGACGCCTGCAGCCGTTCAAGAAGGGGGCGTTCCAGCTCGCCATCGGCTCCGGCGTTCCCATCGTCCCCGCCGTGGTCACGGGGAGCTTCAGGATCATGCCCCCGGGAAGCTGGGTCATCCGCCCCAACACCATCCACGTCCGCTTCCTTCCCCCAGTCCCCACAGAGGGCGCGGTCGACGCCCAGGCGCTGATGGACGAGGTGCACGCGCGGATGGTCCGCGAGCTGGTGCATGACCGCGCCCTGCATCCGTAGCCTCCTCCCGGCACGGATGGTGCCCCCTCCCGGCGTCATGCGCACCTTCTCCGCACTCGCCGTCCTCCTCGCCGCCTGCGGCTCCGGCTCCGAATCCATCTCCGTCAAGGGCGATTTCGCCGCCCCCGGGACGGCGCCCGGCCGCGTGTACGCCCTGGAGGCGCGCGTGGACGCGGAGGTGAAGGACGGGAGCTTTGAGCTGGGCGGCCTCGCCACCAGCCCCATCTCGCTGCGCATGGTGCAGAACGGCGACACGGTGGGGCAGGTGGAGCTGGCGGACCTGGCGCCGGGCTCGGGCGTGGTGCTCCACGGCCTGCGCACCGACCCCCGCTCCGGCCGCGCCTTCCCCGCCACGGTGGAGCTCTCGGGCGCCCGCGTGGTGCGCGTCAACGGCATCCGCATGATGAACCCCGACGCGCTCCCCGGCTCGGTGGATGCCCCCGGCGTCGTCCTCGCCGCCTCGTCCGACCGCTCCGCCCTCCTCGTGCGCCCGGCCGACGACCAGCTCCCCGACCTGCGCGTCGTCGTCACCCCCACCACCACCATCATCAACTCCGACAGCCTCGCCGCCGACCTCCGCGAGCTCTCCGTCGGCGATTCGGTCCACGTCCATGGCCCCACCGAGCGCGGCTTCCTCGTCAGCGACCGCATCACCATCCTCCGAGCTTCCCCCGCTTCCACGGTATCGTCCGCCCCGCGGGAGGAGCGCCGGGATGCCCCGGTGGTCGCGCCGGTAGTCCGCACCTCGGCGCCCGCGGTGCGGCGCGAACGGCAGAGAGAGGAGCGTGGCAAAGGGCGAGGGAAGGGAAACAAGAAGGACAAAGGATAGGACTCACACAGAGACACAGAGGCACAGAGACGAACTTATCTCTGTGCCTCTGTGTCTCTGTGTGAGTCCAGTTTTTTAGATGCCGCCCACCGGCGTACGCGCCTCGGTGGTGCGCAGCAGCTGCTCGGACACCACGTACCACTTCCCGTCGTCCTCGTCGCGCTTCAGGAGGTACTCCTGCAGGCCACGCCCGCGGCGCGTCGTCTCCTTGCTGCGGAAGGTCCACTCCTTGTCCACCAGCACGCGCGCCCGCTCCGCGTCGGGGAAGGTGACGGCGACGTCGTGGAAGATGATCTGGCGGTCCACGCTGTAGCGGCGCATGTCGCGCAGCCGGTCGCGGCGCACGCCGGCGCGGGGGAGGTTGTTGGAGTTGTAGTAGTCCACGCGGCTCGCGTAGTGGCCGACGTGGGTGCCGAGATCGCCCTGCACCCACGC
>DASVSA010000306.1:0-2832 GCA_036388335.1 Longimicrobium sp.
TCCTTGTGGCGCTCCACGCCCCCGAACGCCACGTGCGCCCGCCGCCGCGCCTCCACGGGATCGAGCCCCTCCTCGCGCGCCAGCCGCTCCGTCTCCATCTCCAGGTGGAAGCGGAATTCCTCGTCCATCCGCGACTCGGCCGCGCGGCGGCGGAAGAGCAGGGTGAGCCGCGTGCGGGCAGCGTCGATCCATCTCATGGTTCTCTCTGTGCCTCCGTGTCTCTGTGTGAGTCCCCGCTTTCACTCCGCCCGCAGCGCCTCGGACGGCTGCACGCGCAGGGCGCGGCGCGTGGGCACGACGCAGGCGAGCATGCACACCCCCAGCATGAGCACCGCGTAGGCGGCGAGCAGCGCGTACTGCCCTGGCGAGAGCACCCCGGGATCCAGCCGCAGCTCGGTGTCCGGCTGGTGGCCCGTGAGGACGACCGCGGCGAAGGTGACGAGGAGGAACCCGACGGCGACGCCGGCGCCCACCTGCGTGAGCGGCCTCCGGAAGATGGCGGCGACGACGCGGGGCCGGGGCGCGCCCAGCGCTACGCGCACGCCGATCTCGCGCGTGCGTCGGGCGACGGTGAACGACATCACGGCGTAGATGCCGGCCAGCGAGAGGAGAACCGCGACCGCCGTCAGCCCGAAGGTGATCCTGAGCCACACACCGTGCATCCACAGCATCGCTTCGGTGACCTGGTCCAGCCGCTGGACCTCCAGGATGCGCAGCGTCGGGTCCACCGCGGCGGCGATCTCGCGTACACGCGGGGTGAGCGAAAGCGGGTCACCCGCCGCGTGGACGATCAGGTTGACGGGGCCGGCGCTCCCCGCGGCGGCCGGCAGGTACACCCCCGCCACGCGTTCGCGCTGCTCCGCGTGCCCCATCCCCAGCTCCTTCACCATGCCGACGATCTCGTACCAGGGCTGCCCGGCGGCGCCGCTCTGCTCGCTGTGCTTCACGATGCGTATCTGCCGGCCGATGGGGCTGCGCCCCTGCAGGTAGAGGTCGACGAAGCCCTGGTCCACGATCACCGCGCGCGCGCTGGGGGCGAGGTCGGCCGAGGTGAAGGCGCGCCCGGCCAGGATGGGAGCCCGCAGCACCTCGAAGTACGATGGGTCGATGGACGCGGTGCTCGCCTCTACCCAGGCGCCGCCGGCGGCGGGGGCGCCGCCCGTGGGGGCGTCCAGCTCGATGCGGCGCCGGCTGTAGGAGTCGCGCGGGAGGCGGTTCGCGAAGGTGATCCCCCGCACCTCGGGCTCCGCGGCGAGGCGCTGGCGCAGCCGCTCGACGGCGGGCGCCAGGCGGGCGCTGTGAGCGGCCGAGTCCGCGGCCTCCGTGTCCAGCCGCATGGTGAGGTACTCTCCCGCGGCGAACCCCGGGTCCAGCGAGCCGATCCTCATCACCTCCCGCTGCTGGAGGAAGAGCGCGAAGGGGAAGGCCAGGGTGAGCGCCACCTGGGTGACCATCACCGCCGTCCACACGCCGCCGAAGCGCACCCCTCCGCCCCCCGCCGTCCCCTGCTTCAGGCGCGCCCCCAGGCCGCGCGTGATCTTGCGGGCGGGCACCACGCCGGCGACGCCGGCGGCCAGCAGGGTGAGGGCGCCCGCGTACATCACCGCCGTGGGCGACAGGCTCACATCGTACCAGAAGGGGAGCGGCCCGTAGTTGTGGTCCAGGAACGGGACCGCCCAGCGGCGCAGCGCGAGCTGCGCGGCGGCCAGCCCCACCGCGGCCGCCACGGCGCCCAGCACCAGCGCCTCGGTGAAGAGCTGCGCCACCAGGCGGCCGCGGCTGGCGCCCAGCGCGCTGCGCACCACCAGCTCCCCCTCCCGCGAGGCGGCGCGCGCGAACAGGAGCAGCGCCACGTTGGAGCAGATCAGCACCAGCAGGGTCACCGCGACCATGTTGGCCGAGAGAAAGGCCACCCGGTCGTCCAGGCTCGCCGGAAAGTAGCTGGTGTAGGGCCGGACGTGCGGCTGCAGGTGCCGGTGCGTTCGCGGGGTGGCGGCGGCGGCGCGGCGCCCGAAGGCCGCCAGCTCCGCCTGCGCCGCCTCCAGCGTGGCTCCCGGCGCCAGGCGGCCGAAGACGTTCACCTCCGGCCCCTCGCGCGGCGCGGGCGCCAGTGCGTCCGGCCGGAGCGGCGTCCACACCTCGTGGTTCACCGGGAACGCGAAGCCCTCCGGCATCACGCCCACCACCGTCGCATACGCTTCGTCCAGCTGCACGGCGCGCCCAACGACGCCCGGATCGCCCGCGAACCGCTTCCGCCACACGTCGTGGCTTATCACCACCACCGGCGGAGCGCCCGGCCGCTCGTCGGCCGGCACCAGGGTGCGGCCCAGCAGCGGCGGCTCGGGGGCGATGCGGAACGCGGACGCCGTGACCTCAGCCGCGCGCACGGGCGGGCCCGCGTCGCGGCCCACGATCAGGTTGAGCGTGACGCCGCGGTAGGCGCCCAGGTCCGTCACCGAGCGCACCCCGCCGCGCCACACC
Organism: Longimicrobium sp.; assembly: GCA_036388335.1. GTDB lineage: Bacteria > Gemmatimonadota > Gemmatimonadetes > Longimicrobiales > Longimicrobiaceae > Longimicrobium. The sequence goes on from DASVSA010000306.1 coordinate 2,482, forward strand.
AGGAAGTCGCTCAGCGTGCGCTGCTCCACTTCGTTGGCGGAGGCGTCCCAGCTGTGGATCTGCACGACGCGCTCGCCCTGGGGAAGCGGGAGCGTGGGGGTGAGGATCTGGCCCACGACCACGAAGGCGATGGCGCCAATCCAGATGGCGAACGCCATCGCCAGCCCGCCCACCAGCGTGAGGCCGGGGTACTTCACCAGCATGCGGCCGCCGAGCTTGAAGTCGAGCGTGAGGCCGCCCAGCCAGGCCAGCCCGCGTCCGTCGCGCAGCGCCTCCTTGTGGCGCTCCACGCCCCCGAACGCCACGTGCGCCCGCCGCCGCGCCTCCACGGGATCGAGCCCCTCCTCGCGC